>NZ_JBJDRJ010000024.1:0-62377 GCF_044987415.1 Microbacterium sp. ZW T5_45
GCCTCAAGATGAGACTTCCATACCTTCGGGTGAGAGGCTCCCAGCCAGACTACTGGGTTGATAGGCCAGATGTGGAAGCACGGTAACGTGTGCAGCTGACTGGTACTAATAAGCCGATGACTTGATAACATCACGTTTTGTTGATGCTTGCGTCCACTGAGTGGTTCTCGATGTACGGTCGAGAACCGCATAACTCCATAGATTTTGTTATGCACGATCTGAAACATCAATAGTGTTTCGGCGGCCATAGCGTGAGGGAAACGCCCGGTTACATTCCGAACCCGGAAGCTAAGCCTCACAGCGCCGATGGTACTGCAGGGGGGACCCTGTGGGAGAGTAGGACACCGCCGGACTCCTTTTAATCAAAATGGCCACCCATCGATGGGTGGCCATTTTGCATTTACGCGCCACGAGGCGCGGACCTCAGCCCCCGGATCTCATGATCCGGGGACTTTCGTGTATCCAGGCACCCTGATACCGTGTCGTCAGGAAACCAAGCACTGTCGCTGGGATCCCATCCGCGAACCGTTCAAGGGAGAACCCATGTCGCATCTCGACGATCACCGTGCTGCTCTGCAGCATCCGCCCATCGAGTTCCGCCCGGAACTGCGGTGGTGGCTCGCCGAGGGCCTCCACACGGACGAGACGCTGCGGGCCGAGATCGACGCCGCCCACAGGCTCGGTTTCGGAGGCATGGAGTTCCTCGCGATGGACGAGCAGGCGATCGACCACTCACGGTACGGCTGGGGTGCTGAGGAATGGGTGCACGACTCGCAGATCGTCGTCGAGGAGACCACCGCTCGAGGCATGTCTGTGAGCTTCACCTCGGGAACGAACTGGTCGAATGCCAACCTCCCGACCATCGACCCTGATCATTCCGCCGCAGCCCAGGAGCTCGACTACGTCGTCGTGGAGGCCAGCCGCAGCCGGCCGCTCGCCGGCGCCCTGCCTCGTATCGACCTCGAGGCGGAGCGCGACACCGGGATGCTGCCCGGACATCACATCGCGCCGAAGACGCAGCGTCTCGAGGCGGTGATCGCCGCGGTTCTCCTACGTGACGGGGTGCTGGACGCGGCATCCGTCGTCGATCTCTCCGACCTCGTGCAGGACGAGGCGCTCGACTGGGCACCCGGCGATGACCGTGACTGGAGCGTCTTCGTCTTCTGGGTGCACGGCACCGGTCAGACCGCGGCGCCCTCGACGAGTGTGAACTACACGGTCAACTACCTCGATCGGGCGGGCGTCGACGCTGTCATCGACTACTGGTCGTCCACGGTGCTCACGCCCGAGCTTCGGGCGCAGATCTCGAAGAACCCGCGGACTCAGATGTACATGGACTCGCTCGAACTGACGGTGTGGGGTGCCGGCGGCATGTTCTGGGGCCATACCGTGCGGGAGGAGTTCCGTCGCCGGCGTGGATACGACATCGCGCTGTGGCTGCCGTTCCTCACGCGCAGCATCCGGATGATGGCGGCGGCTACGACGTACCACTTCGATGCAGAAGGTGAGGCTCGGAAGAGTGTCGAGAAGGTGCGGCACGATTATGCGGCCACGCTCACCGACCTGTACATCGAGAACATGTTGGAGCCGTTCGCCGCATTTCTGCACGAGAACGGCATCACACTGCGTTCGGAGATCAGCTACGGGCTTCCGTTCGAACTGAGCCGGCCGGGACCTGCGGTCGACGGCATCGAGACCGAGTCCTTGGAGTTCGCCGCGCAGATCGATGCGTATCGGCTGCTCTCCGGCGTCGCCCATCTCTTCGGCAAGCAGTACTCCTCGGAGACAGGAGCGACCACGCGCAACCACATGCTCGATCACCGTTTCTACGATCAGATCATCCGTACACAGCTCGCTGCCGGTATCACCAAGACGGTGCTCCACGGCTGGGCGAGCGTGGCCGGTGCCGAAGGAGTCACCCACTGGCCGGGACACGAGGGCATGTGGTCGATGTTCTCCGAGCGGTTCGACCTGCGGCAGCCGGCATCCGAGTTCTACCCGCTCTGGAACGACGCGATCGGCCGCTACCAGTACGCGCTGCGGCAGGGACGGCCGCGCATCGACGTCGGCATCCTGCGCACCGACCACTTCGTCGACAACATGTCCGGTCTGGCGTTCATCGATGAGAACGGCGAGCGGGTCGCCGACGAGGACGCCTACGGGCGCTGGTGGATGCGGAATCGTGAGAACCACTGGTGGCAGGACCTCGGCATGCAGGATGCCGGCTGGTCGTACGAGTTCTTCGACGCCGCGCTGCTGCGGCACGAGGATGTCTCGTTCGATGGCCGCGAGGTGCAGCCCGACGGGCCCGGCTATCAGGCGCTCATCGTCTATCAGTCGACGCTCGATCCGGATGCCGCCGCGACGCTGCTGGAATGGGCGCGCCGCGGGCTGCGGGTGCTCATCGTCAACGGTGCCCGCGAACTGAAGCTGCTGCTCGACCGGGAGTACGTCACTCACACCGCGGCTGCCTCGCGCACGCCGGGTCTCGACCGTCGTGACGACGAACTCGCCGCCACGCTCGCCGAACTGCGTGCGCTGCCCACGGTGCGCGAGATCGCCGACCCGGCAGCGACGGTCACCGCGTTGCGCGAACTGGGAGTGGTGGGTCGCGCGGAGTTCCTCGGCGACAACAGGCATGTGCTCACCTACCTGCGCGAGGACGGCGATCTGCTCCACCTGTACGCGTACCACTTCCTCTATGAGACGGGCGCGGCGACCACGGTGGATATCGCGCTGCCGGGTATCGGCGCCGTGCACCGGGTGGATCCGGACGCCGGCGGCCTCGCGCCGCACGCGGGTGTGCGCGTCGACGGCGGGCGCACGATCGTGACCGTCGGGCTCGGGCCCGGGGAGTCCGCGCTTCTGCTCATCGACCGCGCATCAGCGCCGGTCGAGTCCGCGCCGTCGAACGCGACCACGATCGCCGAGCTCGACCGGTGGGCGATCGCTGTGGAGAGCTGGGATGCCGGTCCCGATGAGCTGATCGTGGAGGATCGTGGCCTCGGTTATGAGACGCGCGAAGTGAAGCCGACGACCGCGATCACCCGGATCGAGAGCAGCGCGACCGCGCTCGCTCCGTGGAAAGACCTCGCTGACGTCGGGCCTGAGGTCTCGGGTGTCGGAGAGTACCGCTCGTCGTTCGACCTCGAGCGGCTCGACGGGCGCATCCTGCTCGACCTCGGATCGACCGCCGGCGGCCTGGGCTCGGTGAGCGTCAACGGTGCCGCGCCGGTCGGCTTCGACACCTCGCGGCCGGTGGTCGACATCACCTCGGCCGTGCGCGAAGGCGTCAACGAGGTCGTGGTGCGCGTGGCGAGTTCGCTCAACAACCGGCTCATCGCTCGCGGGTACTACGAGACCTTCCCCGACATCGCGCTGCAGTTCGTGGGGCGCGAAGGCCCGCACGTCACGCGCGTCCGCGACCACGGCCTGCTCGGGCCGGTCACCGTGCGCCGGGTGGGATGAACTGCGGATGCCGGCGGTGGGCGGCCGTCGGCATCCGCCACCTGGGATAGTGGCAGGAGGAGGAGAGACCCATGACCCAGAGCTCGCCCGACATCTCACCCGTGTTCGATCAGGACCCGCTCGACCTTCGGTTGACGGTCGCGTCGATCATCCACTGGGCCGACAGCCGTGAGGTGCGCGAGCAGACCATGGCGAAGGTCGGCTTCCCCTTCGACGACATCCCCATGTTCCTCGTCGTCAATCAGCTCTGCTATCGCGGAGCCCTGCGACCCACGGACCTCGCATCCACACTGGGCACGGGCAAGGCGAACATGAGCAAGATCGTCCGTCGTCTCGAGGATGCCGGGCTGGTCGCGCGCGTGGCGTCCCAGATCGACGAGCGCAGCATCCTCGTCGCCCTCACGGCCGATGGCCGCGCGATCGGCGAGCGGATCGTCCAGGCATCGGATGAGCACTACCGCTCGGTCACCGACGGGTGGTCGGACGAGGATGTCGACACGCTGCGCCGGCTGCTCGGGCGGTTCGCTCGGCACGCCGTGGTGGAGCTCGCGCACCGGTCGCCGGCGCTCATGCCGCCGCGGTGACCTCTCAGTGCCGGTGACACGACGAGGTGGGGCCGCCCGCGAACGGACGGCCCCACCATCGTGTGCAGCGCAGATCACTCGATCGCGAACAGTGTGTAGCTGTCGGCGTTCTCGGCGTTGATCACGACGCAGTCGATCGACTGCTTCTCGTCGGCGCCGGTCTCGCCGGTGCGGATGAAGCTGTCGGCCTGCTGCACGGCGAGCTGCGAGATGAGCACGGCAGGCTGCAGGCCGGTCGCGAGGAGCTTGCCCTCCTTGATCGCCTCGACCGCGTCGGGACTGCCGTCGAAGCCCGCGATGACCACCTTGCCGGTCAGCCCCGCAGCCTCGACAGCGGCGACAGCGCCGAGGGCCATGGTGTCGTTCCCGGCGATGATGCCCTGGATGTCCGGGTCACGCTGCAGCAGCGTCTCGATCTTCGTGAACGCCTCGTCCTGGCTCCAGTTCGCCGTCTCCTGCGCGACCTGCACGAGGTTCGGATACTGCGAGATCACGCTCGCGAACGCCTCGGAGCGCACACCGGCGTTCGTATCGGACTCCTTGCCCGTCAGCTCGATGTACTTGCCGCCGTCGGGGAGCGCCGCGACCCAGTCCTCGGCCACAGCGGCCGCGCCCTGGGCGTTGTTCGCGACGATCTGCGCGGCGGCGACACCGGTCTCGTTGATCTCGCGATCGATGAGGAAGACGGGGATGCCGGCATCCTTCGCCTTCTGGATCGGGCCGATCGACGCGTCGGCACCGGCGTTGTCGAGAATGATCGCCTTGGCGCCCTTGCTGATCGCGGCGTCGATGAGCTCGCTCTGCTTGTTCGGATCGTCGTCGTGCGACGAGGACGTCGTCTCGTAGCCGAGCTTCTCGGCCTCGGCCGCTGCGGCATCCGCCTCGGCCTTGAAGAACGGGTTGTCGTGCGAGGGCGTGATGATGGCGATGGTGCCACCTGCTTCACCCGATCCCGAACCGGAATCGCTCCCCGAGGAGTCTCCGCCGGAACTGCAGGCGGTGAGGCCGAAGGCCAGGGTCAGTGCCGCGGCTGCGGCGAGGATGATGCGTCGCATGATTCTCCTTTGATCGTGCTATGGATGCTGCGGGGCGTGCAGCGGGATCACGCCGAGGTCGGCGCTGTCTGTGGGGGAGTGGATTGCTTGTTGGCTGCAGCGAGCGCGGCGTTCTTCGACCTGGTGATGCGCTGCTGCGCCTGATCGAGCATGACCGCGAGGATGATCACCGCGCCCTTGATCGCGATCTGCCAGAACGTCGAGACTCCCACCAGCACCAGTCCGTCGCTGAGGAAGCCGATCACGAATGCTCCGATGAGCACACCGCGCACGTTGCCCCGGCCTCCGGTGAGAGCGGCACCGCCGATCACCACCGCGGCGATCGCATTCAGCTCGAAGGTCTCCCCGAGTTGAGGTGCTGCGCTGGTGAGTTCGGACGAGATGATGAGACCGGTCGTCGCCGCGCACAGGCCGCTGATGACGTACACCCACATCTTGACCTTGCGCACCGGCACACCAGAGAGCTCAGCCGCACGCTCATTGCCGCCGGTCGCGTACACCCAGCGGCCGAACGGGGTCTTCCGCAGCGCGAACGAGGCGATCACCGCGAACACCGCCATGATCCAGATCGCCGTCGGGATGCCGAGGATGCGGCCGCTGCCGATGAGGAGGAAACCCTGGTTCCCGAGCTCCTCGGTGCCCCCGAGTTTGGGGTAGGTCGTGCCGTTCGAGATGAGCATGGCTGCGCCGCGAGCGACGTACAGCATCCCGAGGGTGGCGATGAAGGGCGCGACGTTGAACTTCGTCACCAGGATGCCGTTGATGAACCCGACCAGGGTTCCGACGGCGAGCGCGATCACCACCACGAACCACACCTGCGGGTACACGACGATATCGAAAAGGGTCAGCTGCCAGCCCTGCAGCATCGTGCCGGCCACGACGCCTGCGAGGCCGACCGTCGAACCGACCGACAGGTCGATGCCGCCCTTGAGGATAACGAACAGCATGCCGAGCGCGAGGATCGCGTTGTAGGCGACGTGCTTCGTCATCGTCACGAGGTTGCCGAGACTGAGGAACGAGTCCGACAGGAGCGCGAAGATGATGATGAGGACGATCAGTGCGATGAACGCTCTGCCTTCCAGCAGCACCGAACCGATGTCGATGTTCTGCAGACGGCCGCGCCGGGCGCCGTTGTTCTGGGTGATGGTCATTGCGCGCCTCCTGCGGGCTCGTCTGTGTGTGCTTCTCCCGAAGCGACCATGAGGTCCTCCCGGCTTGTCGTACGAGGGTCGAACTCGCCGACGACGTGTCCCTTGGACATGACGACGACACGATTCGAGACGCCGAGTGCCTCGCTCACCTCGCTGGTGGCGAAGAGCACGGCGAGTCCGCGCCGCGCCTCCCTCGCCATGAGCGCGAAGATCTCTGCCTTGGCGCCGACGTCGATGCCGCGAGAAGGCTCGTCGAGAAGGATCACCCGCGGCGCTGTCATCAGCGCCTTGCCGATCACGACCTTCTGCTGGTTGCCCCCGGACAGCGACGTGATGGATGCCGCCGGTCCTGCCGCCTTGACCCGCACATCCTTCATGCTGGCTGCAACGGCATCCCGCTCCGCCCGGCGTCCGATCCACCCGAACCGGGTGAAAGCGAGAAGGTTCGCGAGTGCTGTGTTCTCACCCACCGACATGGTCTGTACGAGCCCATCACGTTGGCGGTCCTCCGGCACGAGGGCGAGACCCGAGGCGATACGCTCTCGCACACTCTGCTGGGCGATCTCCTCGCCGTGCACGAGCACCGTGCCGCGCTGGATCGGCGATCGGCCGGCGAGCGCCTCGAGCAACTCGGTGCGCCCCGCGCCCATCAGTCCGTAGAGGCAGACGATCTCGCCCTCACGGACGTCGAGATCGAGGCTGTCGACCGCGAGTCTGCTCTGGTTCGACGGATCCGCGATCGTCACGCCGCGCAGCGACAGCGCCACCTCGCCGAACTCGTCGAGCAGATCCGGGGCGAGGTCGTCGGCGGCACGTCCGACCATGTTCGCGATGACCCAGTTGAGGTCGATGCTCCCCCGATCGCCCGTGGCCACCAGTGCCCCGTCACGGAACACGACAGCATGGTCGGCGATCTCGAGCGCCTCCTCGAGATGGTGCGAGATGTAGACGATCGCGACGCCCTCGGCGGTCAGTTCGCGGATCAGGGTGAACAGCACCTCGACCTCGCTGCCGCTGAGCGCAGAGGTCGGCTCGTCCATGATCAGTACCCGGGCGTCACCGGCGAGGGCACGGGCGATCTCGACGATCTGCTGCTGGCCGAGTCGGAGGTCGCCCACGATGGTGCGCGGGTCGAGATCCTCGGCGAGACGTTGCATCAGCTCGCGCGTCTTGGCGGCCTCGGCCCTGTCGTCGACGAGCACGCCCGCGCGGGTGTACTCCCGCCCCATGAAGATGTTGTCCTTGATGCTGAGATTCGGTGCCAGGCTCAGCTCCTGGTGGATGATCGCGATGCCGCGGCGCGACGCGTCGACCGTGTCTGCGAGCACGATCTCCTCGCCGTTCAGGGTGAGAACACCCGCGGTCGGCGTCTCGACTCCGGACAGGATCTTCATGAGGGTGGACTTGCCGGCACCGTTCTCACCGAACAGCACGGTGACCGCGCCTGCCCGGATGTCGAAGTCGACGCCCTTGAGCGCATGGGTCGCGCCGTACACCTTCGCGATGCCGCGAGCGGTCATCACGACCCCGCCGGGAGCCGCGGTCTCGGTGAGGGGCGACATCAGCCGACCTCGAGAGCGATCGGGACCACCGAGACGAGTGCGGGGTTCACGCGGGTGAACGCGCCCGTGACCGTGACGGTCTGTCCCTCGGTGGGCACGGTCGTCTCGGCGAGCACTCCGTCGCGGACCCGTTCGTTGAAGACCGTCGCGACGTTCTGGAACTCGAGCTGGTTGGTGAAGTCGTTGAACGACACGGTTCCCGTCACGTCGCGCAAAGCCGTGCCGTTGATCGCGGGCCCCACCTGCAATTGGATCGTCACATCGGCGGGTGTGCCGTCGACGGTGATCGGAAGGATCGAACCCTGCTGCGCGCCGGCTACTCCCGTGAACGTGACGGGGAAGCTGTAGGAGCTGCCGGTTCCTGGCGCATGTCCGAACTCCGCCTCGTCAGCGCCTCCGGCGAGGTCGTCGAGCAGCGTGGTGAGGTCGATCGCGTCCGCTTCGATCTGCGGGACGATATCGCTCTCGAAGTGCTCGTCCGCATAAGCCTCGGGGTCGAAAGCGCCACTCGCCGCCGCCGCCGTCGCATCCTCGATGGAGACGTACTTCGTCGTGGCGAGTCCGATGCCGACGATGGCGAGCAGGATCACCGTGGCAGGAATCCAGGCAGGGACTCGAGGTCGACGCGCCGTCGCGTTCATGTGCTGCTCCTTCGCAGTTCCACCGGTTCGGAGGACCGAACCATCAACCGGTTGACCAAAAAGTAGCAGGAGAGCGCGAGGGAGAAAAGGTTTTTTCGTCTCGTTATCGAAATGTGGTCCGGAATATGGGGAGCGGTTCCACGCTCCCCAGCGAGGTGGCGGGTCGGGCCGGCGCGATGGGCGGAGTGCGATGGGAAGGGTGTGCAACACGCCGACGCCTCCGGGCCCATCCGTGCGCTGCGCTTGCGCGTGAAAAGTCGCCAGCCGTAACTTTTAGTCGTCTTGAGTCTCCTGTACCCACTGAAAGGTAGGAGAATTTCCCCAAATAGTTCGAATTTCGAAGGAGAAGTCTTTTCACGCGCGTGGCGAGTGTGTATCGTCATGCAGAACACCTGCTGGTCAGGTCAGATGGATCTTCGGCACCGGAGAGGCATCGATCGCATGGGGCGGACACAAAGGGGACTCTCCACGTGGGGACGTGAGAGGGGCGAGAGCGGGGCGATGGTTTCTGGGGAGGAGCACTCGCCCCGCTTCTGCGTGTCGGGAGTGCAGTTCTCCATCCGTTAACCGCGTCTGAGTACCATGTGTCGCACTGCGGCCGGGTCTCTGTGCGCCGCCGGAACGGATGAGGGTGCTCATGGCCAAGAAGACTCCTGCACAGAAGGCGGCCGAAGCCGCGATCAACGCCGCCGCTGCGGCGGCGAAGGACGCCAAGAAGCTCAGCAAATCGGTCTCCAAGAAGGACGGCCGCAGGCTGCGCGAACTCGCCGGTGACGCCAAGGATGCGGCGCAGCCCTCGAAGAAGAAGCTCGTGAACAAGCCCCGCAAGGTCGAGAAGGCCGCGAGCGAGGCGACGGCCCGCGTCGAGAAGGCGACGGCCAAGATCGCCAAGAAGGCCGCGGAGAAGAAGGCCGCTGAGAAGAAGGCTGCGGAGAAGAAGGCTGCGCAGAAGAAGGCCGCGGTCAAGAACCCGGCCGAGAAGAAAGCACCGAATGAGAAGGCGGCCGACCCGAACCCTGCCGCGCCGAACCGTTCCGCGCTCGCCACAGCACCCGCGCCCGCAGGATCCGCTGATCTCTCCGCTCTCACCGTGGCGGCGCTGCGTGACCGCGCCCGCAGCGAGGGACGCACCGGCTACTCCCGCCTGACCAAGGCACAGCTCGTCGCCCTGCTCTCTGCCTGAGCAGACCCGACACCGCACCAGCGCAAGACGACGAGAACGGCGACGCACCGACAGTGGCAGACGTGCAGCAGGGCTACGACCGCACCGCTCAGGCTCCGGATCCCCGGACGCTCATCGACATCCTCCGCGAGACCGCCGTGCAGCATCCCGACGCCTCGGCGATCGAGGACGCGGCTGGAGCGATCAGCTACTCCGAGCTCATCGCCCGGATCAACGTGACGGCCGCGCGTCTGCAGGAGCACGGCGTCCGGCGAGGTGACCGGGTCGGCGTGCGCATGCCCTCGGGCGAGCGGGCGTTGTACATCTCGATCCTGTCGATCCTCGCGGCGGGCGCCGCGTACGTGCCGGTCGACGCCGACGACCCGCAGGAGCGCGCCGACCTCGTCTTCGGTGAGGCGAAGGTGCGAGGGACGATCGGCGCCGGTGGAGTCTTCACACCGGCAGACGGTGCGGCGGGAGAGCTCT
The DNA here is from genome assembly GCF_044987415.1 of Microbacterium sp. ZW T5_45. Lineage (NCBI taxonomy): Bacteria > Bacillati > Actinomycetota > Actinomycetes > Micrococcales > Microbacteriaceae > Microbacterium > Microbacterium sp. ZW T5_45. Next base: position 10,110 of record NZ_JBJDRJ010000024.1, read on the forward strand.
TCCACGGCGAGGACCCGCATCCCGGCACCTCGGCGCTGCCGATCGTCGCACCGCCGACCCCCGAGGACGACGCGTGGATCATCTTCACGTCAGGGTCGACGGGCACGCCGAAGGGCGTCGCGGTGTCGCACCGTTCGGCCGCCGCGTTCGTCGATGCCGAGGCGCGGATGTTCCTGCAGGACGCACCGCTCGGTCCCGGCGATCGGGTGCTCGCCGGTCTGTCCGTCGCCTTCGACGCCTCGTGCGAGGAGATGTGGCTCTCCTGGCGCCACGGCGCCTGCCTCGTGCCCGCGCCGAGAGCCCTGGTGCGCTCGGGCGAGGACCTCGGCCCTTGGCTCGTGGGGCACGGCATCACCGTCGTCTCGACCGTGCCGACGCTCGCCGCGCTGTGGCCGCAGGACACCGTCGAGAACGTGCGCCTGCTGATCTTCGGCGGCGAGGCCTGCCCGCCCGAACTCGTCGCACGGCTCGTCGGCGAGGGCCGTGAGTTGTGGAACACCTACGGCCCCACCGAGGCCACCGTCGTCGCGTGCGCGACCGTCATGGACGGCGAGGGGCCGGTGCGCATCGGCCTGCCGCTCGATGGCTGGGCGCTCGCCGTGGTCGACGCGGAGGGGCGGCTCGTCGCCGACGGCGAGGCCGGAGAGCTCATCATCGGGGGCGTGGGCCTCGCCCGCTACCTCGACCCCGCGAAGGACGCCGAGAAGTACGCCCCGATGCCCACGCTCGGCTGGGAGCGCGCCTACCGCTCCGGAGACATGGTGCGCGCCGACCCGGAGGGTCTGATCTTCCAGGGCCGGGTCGACGATCAGGTCAAGATCGGAGGCCGCCGCATCGAGCTCGGCGAGGTCGAGGCCGCACTGCAGGCGGTCGATGACGTGACCGCGGCGGCCGTCGCCGTGCGCAGGACGGATGCCGGTATCGCCCTGCTCGTCGGTTATGTCGTGCCCGCTGAGGGATTCGATCGTCAGCGCGCCCGCGCGCAGCTGGCCGAAGCCCTGCCCGCGCCGCTCATCCCGCTGCTCGCGGTCGTCGACGACCTGCCGATCCGCACCTCGGGCAAGGTCGACAAGGCCGCGCTCCCGTGGCCGCTCACCGACCCCGACGCAGCCGACTCCACGCTCTCGGGAACTCCGGCGTGGCTCGCCGAGCAGTGGTTCTCGGTGCTCGGCACCCGCCCGACCGACGGCACGGCCGATTTCTTCCAGCTGGGCGGCGGTTCGCTCGCCGCCGCCCAGCTCGTCTCGCGCATCCGCTCGAGGGCTCCCGAGTTCACGATGGCCGACGTCTACGATCTGCCCAAGCTGGCGCAGATGGCCGAGGCGATCGACGAGGTGGAGATCGACGACGAGGAGCACGCCTTCACGGCCGCGACCCCGACGCCACGGCGCATGCAGTGGGTGCAGACGCTGCTCGGCATCCCGTTGTTCATCCTCTCGGGAGCACGCTGGATCACGTGGCTGCTCACGGCGAGCTGGCTGCTGCAGCGGGTTCCCGGTTTCGAGTTCCTTCCCGACGCTCCCGGGTGGGCGATCATCGCCGGGCTCCTCGTCTTCGCGACCCCGTTCGGGCGCATGGCGCTCTCCGCCCTCGTCGCGCGGGTGCTGCTCGCAGGCATCCGCGGGGGCGACTATCCGCGTGGCGGTGGCGTGCATCTGCGGCTCTGGCTCGCAGAGCAGGTCTCGCACCAGGTCGACGCGGTCGGGCTCGCCGGTGCACCCTGGGTGATCTTCTACGCGCGAGCGCTCGGCGCCCGCATCGGCAGAGGCGTCGACCTGCACTCGCTGCCGCCGGTCACCGGCATGCTGCACATCGGGGACGGGGCAGCGGTGGAGCCCGAGGTCGACCTCGCCGGCTACTGGATCGACGGCGACACCGTGCGCATCGGCGAGATCCGCATCGGTGCCGACGCGACGATCGGTGCCCGCAGCACCCTCGCGCCCGGCACGAAGATCGGTCGCGGCGCCGAGATCGCACCCGGGTCGGCGGTGTTCGGTCGCGTTCGGGCCCGCCAACGCTGGGCAGGGTCCCCTGCGGTGCGTGTGGGCGGCAAGAGCACGCCCTTCGCGGCCGAAGCCCCGCCGAAGCGTCGCCGTTGGCTGTGGGCGTACGGGGCATCCTCCGCGCTGCTCGGTCTGCTGCCCTTCGCGGCCTTCGCGGTCGGCGGGCTCGTTCTGGCCTCCGGGATCCGCGGCGCCGGCTCGCTGACCGCCGCGCTCGGCGGCTTCGCGCTCTGGCTGATCCCCGCGGTGCTCGTCACCGGCCTGGTGTTCGCGGCGGCGGTCGTGCTGTTCGTGCGCCTGCTGTCGATCGGACTCACCGAGGGGGTGCACCCGGTACGCGGACGCGTCGCCTGGCAGGCGTGGACCACCGAACGTCTGCTGGACTCCGCCCGCACGCTGCTGTTCCCCCTCTACTCGAGCCTGTTCACTCCCGTCTGGTTGCGGATGCTGGGTGCCACGGTGGGGCGCGATGTCGAGGCCTCGACCGTGCTGCTGATCCCGAGGATGACCGTCATCGACGACGGCGCGTTCCTCGCCGACGACACCATGGTGGGCACGTACGAGCTCAACGGCGGCTGGATGCGCATCGGCACGGCGCGCATCGGCAAGCGCGCGTTCCTCGGCAACTCCGGGCTCGCCGCGGCGGGCCATCGCGTTCCGAAGGACGGCCTGATCGCCGTGCTCTCGGTCGCCCCGGAGAAGGCGAAGCCCGGCTCGTCGTGGCTGGGATCGCCCGCGGTGCGGCTGCGCCGCATCGTGAACGACTCCGACCTCGAGCGCACGTACCGTCCCCGCACCTCGCTGCGCTATGCCCGCGCGTTCTGGGAACTCGGGCGCATCATCCCGGTGTTCGTGACCTGCGGTCTCGGCCTCGCGGTCCTGCTCGTGCTCGCAGCGATCGCCGAGGCCTGGGGTCTCCCCGCCGCGATCGTACTGTCGGGCGCGGTGCTGCTCGTGGCCGGCGCGGTCGCTGCGGCGATCACCACCGCGGCCAAGTGGCTCTTCGTCGGCCCGATCCGCGCGGGAGAGCATCCGCTCTGGTCGAGCTTCGTGTGGCGTACCGAGGTCGCCGACACGTTCACCGAGATGCTCGCCGCCCCCTGGTTCGCGAATGCGGCCGCGGGCACTCCTGCTCTCGTCGTCTGGCTGCGCAGCCTCGGCGCGAAGATCGGCCACGGCGTCTGGACCGACAGCTACTGGCTGCCGGAGCCCGATCTCGTGCACCTCGGCGACGGGGCGACGGTGAACCGCGGTTGTGTGGTTCAGACCCATCTGTTCCATGATCGTGTGATGAGCATCGACACCGTCACCCTCGGATCGGGCGCCACGCTCGGCCCGCACTCCGTCGTGCTGCCGGCGGCGACCATCGCCGCCGACGCCACCGTGGGCCCGGCATCCCTCGTCATGCGCGGCGAGACCGTGCCCACCGGAAGCCGATGGAGCGGCAACCCGATCGGCCCGTGGCGGGCCGTGAAGGTGCGCGCCTACCAGGCCGACGGCGTATGAACGTCGATCCGTATACGCCGCACTCGGGCGACGCCCGGATCCGCGTCGAGCACTACGACCTCGATCTCGACTACAAGCTCTCCACGAACCGGCTCACCGCGACGGCCGTGCTCGACGTACGGATCGAGCAGGAGACCTCGGCCTTCTCGCTCGACCTGGTGGGGTTGCGGGCGAAGAAGGTCCGCATCGAGGGGCGGACGCGCACGAACTTCAGCCAGACCGACCGCAAGGTGAAGATCGCGCTGGGCTCGCCGATGCCGGCGGGGGACGTCATCCGGGTGGCGATCGACTACGCCGGGGCGCCGCAGCCGCGACGGACCCGCTGGGGATCGCTGGGTTGGGAGGAGCTCGAGGACGGCCTGCTGATCGCCTCGCAGCCGACGGGGGCCGCGACCTGGTTCCCGTGCAACGACGTGCCGTTCGACAAGGCGACCTACACCATGACGGTGACCACCGACCCCGACTACACGGTGGTCGGCTCGGTGCCGCCGGTACGGTCGGTGGTCAAGGGCAGGGGGGTGTGGACGTTCGACATCCCGGTGCCGACCGCCACGTATCTGATGACCCTGCAGATCGGTCGGTACACGGAGGAGCGGATGCCACTCGGAGAGGTCGCCGGGCGGCTGTTCTACCCGCGCGCCCTGGCCGCCCGAGTGCACGCCGACTTCGACGGCCTCGCCCGCATGATGACCGTCTTCGAAGAGGCGTTCGGGGCGTACCCGTTCGGCGAGTACACGGTGGTGATCACGCCCGACGAGCTGGAGATCCCGCTCGAGGCGCAGGCCATGGCGATCTTCGGTGCCAACCACATCGACGGGGAGCACGGACTCGAGCGGCTCGTCGCCCACGAACTCGCACACCAGTGGTTCGGCAACAGCGTCGGGCTGCGACGATGGCAGGACATCTGGCTCAACGAGGGCTTCGCCTGCTACGCCGAGTGGATCTGGTCGGAGGCCTCCGGCGGTGCGTCGGCGCACGCCACGGCGCTCGCCCATCACGAGAGGATCGCCGGGCTCGAGCAGTCGCTCGTGATCGCGGATCCCGGGGCCGAGACGATGTTCGACGATCGCGTCTACACGCGGGGAGCGCTCGCGCTGCACGCGTTGCGGCTGACCATCGGCGACGCGAGGTTCTTCGAGCTGCTGCGGACATGGACGTCGGCGCGCGCCTATGCGTCGGCGACGACCGCCGACTTCGTCTCGCTCGCGTCGTCGGTCGGGGGAGTCGCCCTCGACGCGCTGTTCGGCTCCTGGCTGTACGACCTGGCGCTGCCGCCGCTGCCCGTGGGTCCCGAGGGGGAGGTCGCGGCCGTGCTCACCGGTCCGATCCTCGGGCTGGGCGGGACGAGTGGCTGGGATCGATCGCGACGCTGATCAGGTAGCCCGCCGGAGCGTCGACCGATGCGACATCGATCGGTGGACGACCGGGGATGTGTGCTCTCGCGCCGTCGATGACGACGTCGCTCGGGGCGATCCGCAGGCCGCGGCCATCGGCCTTGACCGCGGCTTCGATGATGGTCCATTCGCGGAGCGTCGGGGGAGCCGCCGGGGCGAAGAGCGCCGTGAGGTCCTGGAGCGGGGTGCCGGGCGTTCGGCCGGCATCGAGCGCTTCGACGTCGATGCCGACGGATGCCGCAGCCTCCGCTCGTGCGATCACCCCGGCAGTGAGATCGCCCGCGTGGCCGAGGCTCAGCACGACCGTGCCGGACGAGGCCTGCAGCGGTCCGTGCTCGGAGGACCCGCACGTCGGGCACTCGTGCGTCACGGCATCCGTCGGGGCTCCCGCGTGCTCCAGCAGACCTTGCAGCACGGCGGCGCGCGCCTCCGCGCCGTGCGCCCACGCGATCACGAGCGGGCCGTGTCGGAGCGCGGTCACGGCGAGCATGCCGTCAGCCTATGCCGGGCGGTGGGCCCGCGCGCCACCCGATAGCGTGAGGGCATGCAGCAGGCACTCCGCACGTTCGGTCGCGTTCTGGCGACCCATTGGCCTGCCCTGATGGCGTGGTACCTCGCCGGCGAGGCCGCGCATCGCCTCCTGGTCCAGCTCGCCGGCACCGTGGGCGGTCTGACGACGCTCGGCGGCCTGCTGATCCTGCCGCTCGCGGTCACCGCGCGCCTGGTCTCGTACGTCGCGATGTACCTGACGGTTCGTCGCACGCTCCGGCACGCCGCCGGAACGGATCCCATCGACCGGCGCGACTTCGCGCACGCCGTGCTCGTCGCCATCCTGCCGTTCTTCGCGTTCTACGAGGCCTGGGGCATGCTCGATGCGGATCGCGATGCGTTCTTCGTGATCGCCAGTGAGATCGCCTTCGCTGACTCGGGCTACGGCAGCGAGGCGCTCGGCGATCGCGGCGGCATGATCGGTGTCGGCGTGCTGCCCGTGAGCGTCCTGGTCGTGGCACTCGCCGTGCGCATCGTGCTGGCCCGGTTCGAGTCGCGACTGACAACGGGTCTTCGTGCGCTCGCGGTCTACGCAGAGGTGCTCTGGACCTTCATGCTCTTCACCCTCGTCGGGCAGTGGTGGGCGAGCGTGCGCGAATGGTGGTCCGAGCGGTCGGGGGCCGAGTGGCTGCGCGACGTCGGCGATGGGGTCGCGGCGAATCTGCCACCGGTGGCGGGGATCTGGGAGGGCGCGTCAGGGGTCATCGGCGTCATCATCGCCGTTCTCATCGTTCCCGCGGCCTGGCTCACCATCGTCGGGGTGATCTATGGCACCACCTTCGAGGTCGACACCCGACTCGGGCGCTGGAGCGCGACGGCGCTGCGAGGTCCCGCACGCACGCTCGCACGCACGCTCGTGGTGCGGTTGGAGAGCCTGTGGGCGGCCGCCGCGGTGATCTGGCGGGGTGGGCCCGCGCTGTTCGGTTCGGCAGCACTCGTGTATGCGCTGTGGATGCTCCTCGACCGCGCGGGCACCCGCGGGGTGCTGCAGCTCATCGGCGGACACGAGAGCGCCTTCTGGGAGGCGTATCTGCCCGTGATCCTCGTGGCGATCGCCGCTGTGGTCGAACCGCTCAGGGTTGCCCTGTTCGCGACCGCCTACGACGCCGTGATCGTACGACCGTCGGCCGGTCTCGACGCGGGGTCAGAGTTCGACATCGAACCGCACGACGACGTTCTCCTCTCCGGCGACCTCGAGATGGAACGGACCGACGGCGTCCTCGGGAACCAGGAACACGGAGATGATGTCGTAGGGCGCTGACTCCTCGAGACATGACGATTCGCCCTCGTCGTAAGGGACGTCGAGGACGTCGTCGGCGTCGAGCCACGTCCGGCCGCTGGTCGCCTCCGTGAGCATGAACGGTCCGCAGCTCTCCGCATCCGCTCCGCCGGAGGCATGCAGGCGGATGCTGACGCTCCGGGTGCCCGGCAGTGAGTCGAACTCGTCCCAGCGGGCGCTCTCGACGGTGAGCTCCTGTCCGGCGATCTCGGCCGAGCCGTCGGACGCCGCAACGACCGTCAGACGGTGCCGTTCGGTGACCGGGGACACCTCGAGCCACAGATACACGCCGGCCACGGCGATCGCACTGAACATCAGCGCGGTCAGGGCGGCGCGCTGGGCGCGAAGCCATCTCACGATGATTCGCCGATCGTCGGTTCGAGGATGTCGATCGTGCGCTCTCGCGCTGCGCTCTCGAGGTCGAGGTGCACCACGATCACGTCATCAAGGCGTGGTGTGCTGTGGGGGCCGGCGAGTCGGAGCTCGGCGTCGGAGGGCTCCAGGTCCGTGGGCAGCTGGAAGGCCAGCATCCCGTGGGTGTCGATGCCCACCCGCAGCTCGGTGCCGATGAGTGACGTCGACGGTCGCTCGCTCGCGATGAACTCGCGACCGTCGACGACGAGCGTCGCCAGGCGCATGGATGCCTCGACCTCGGTCTGCCTGGCGGCGGCCGACAACTCCACCACGAGCCAGTTGCCCTCCGCCTGCCAGTCGTCGTCGGACACGGTGACCCGATCGGCGAACGAGGCGCTGTCGACGGTCACGACGAGCTCCCGGGACGCGACCGTGTCGGACACCGTGCCGTGGACGAGGAACGGGCCGTTCCGGGTGTCGGTACTCGGTGTGACGGCGACGACGCCTCCTGCGGCCGCGACGAGCGCGGCGCCCGCCAGCCACGAGACCCACCTGTTCATCGTCGGGCCTCCAGATCGACGCGGGCGATCAGGGCACCCTGTGTCCAGGAGACGACGTCCGAGGCGACGATGATCCGTCCTGCCCGTTCGATCGCCTCGTGGATCTCGATCGAAGCCTCGCCGTCTTCGAGCTCGTCCGTCGACACCCGCCAGGCAGCGGTGATCTCTGCCGGGACGCCGGGCTGGAGGAGCGGGTACCGAGGGGAATCGATGTCGCTCCACACCAGGGCGGTGCCGGGGTCGCCGACTCCCGTGAGGTCGAGCAGCGGTGCCGTGGCGTTGATCAGGCGAGAGGAGACCCGGTCGGCGCTGCCGACGACGCTGACGGTGGCATCGGTGAGGTTCTCGAGTCGCAGGGTCACGAGAAGCAGGCTCTCGCCGGGGTCGGCCTCGAGGTACTGCTCTTCGACGGCATCCGTCACCTCGACGTCGAGCACGGTGACGGCATAGGTCGACAGGCGCACCTCGTCGCCGATGGCGACGGCATCCGGCTCGTGGTGTGCGGAATCGAAGGCGCCGATCGCGATGAGTGCGCCGACGCCGACGGCGAGCGCGGCCATGGAGATCCAGGCGGGCGCGGCCCGACGGGAGAGCGCAGAGCGGATGCTGCGAACGGGAGTGCCGCCCGCGCGCTCACCTTCACTCGGAGCCTCGGTCACGGGCCCAGCCTACGGGGGCAGATGGCGGCGCCGTCACTGCGCCGTAGGATCGAACCGTGACTGATCCGACGCCGCCGCTCGGCCTCCTCCTCGACGTCGACGGCCCCATCGCCAGCCCCGTGACCCGCTCGATCGCGATCCCCGAGATCGCCGCCGACCTTGCGGAACTCGCGAATCGCGGCATCCCGATCGCATTCAACACCGGTCGCTCCGACGCGTTCCTGCGCGAGCAGGTGATCCCGCCGCTGCTGGCCGCAGGTCTCGACGACGGCGTGCAGGTGTGGGGCATCTGCGAGAAGGGCGCGGTGTGGATGCGCATCACCGCGGCGGGTGCGCACGACGTCACCGTCGATGAGGGCCTGCAGGTGCCGCCCGCGGTGGACGCCGAGATCCGGCGCCTGGTCGAAGAGGACTTCTCCGACCTCGTCTTCTACGACGAGACCAAGCGCGCCATGACCTCGGTCGAGCAGCGCACCGAGCTCGACAGCACCGAGTTCCTCGCCCGACAGCCGGAGCTGAACGAGGCGATCGCTGGGGTGCTGCGGGCACACGATCTCGGCTACGAGTGGGAGTCCGCGCGCGTGCCCGACTCGGCCGGTGCCATCGACTACCGGATCGACCCGACCATCATCTCGACCGACGTCGAGTCGAACCGCGTCGGCAAAGACCTGGGGGCGAGCCTCATGCTCCGCTTCCTCGCCGAGGAGGGCGTGCCGCTGCCGCGGAGCTGGCGCACCATGGGCGACTCCCGCACGGACTACGCCATGGCCGACTGGCTGCAGGAGAACGGCCACGACGTCGCGCACGTCGATGTCCGACCCGCAGACGGGGTGCCGTCGACGCCGTATCCGGTGCGGCACCACCCATCGCTCATCCACGACGACGCGGGCGCGCTGTACCTGCGCCGCTGGGTCGAGATCGCCCGAGGCGACGCAGACGACGACGCCGATCTCGCCTGAGCGCGGCCTTCAGGTTGCCGTGCACGCCGCGGGCGGGTTACAGTTCCGGTGTGTCCCTGACGTGTCGTTGTTGTCGCTGAGCGCTCTCCGCTCGCCCTCACCGACCCCGAAGACCTCGCGCGCCAGCGATGCGCGCCCCTGACCGTCAGGAACACTCCGTGCGCTACGCCCAGCACATCGCCGAACTCGTCGGCCACACGCCCCTCGTCCGTCTGAACTCCGTCGCTGCCGGCATCCGCCCGACCGTGCTGGCCAAGGTCGAGTACTTCAACCCCGGCGGATCCGCGAAGGACCGTATCGCTTCGTCGATCATCGATGCCGCCGAACGCGAGGGCCGCCTCAAGCCAGGCGGCACCATCGTCGAGGCGACGAGCGGCAACACGGGAACCGGTCTCGCGTTGGTCGCTCTGCAGCGCGGATACCGGATGGTCTTCGTCGTGCCGGACAAGTTCGCGGGGGCCAAGGTCGCGACCCTGCGCGGCTATGGAGCCGAGGTCGTCATCACCCCGACGAGCGTCGAGCCGAGCGATCCGCGGTCGTACTACAGCGTCGCCGCGCGCCTGGCCGCCGAGATCCCCGGAGCGTTCAACCCCAACCAGTTCGCGAACCAGAACGGCCCGCGCGGCCACTTCACGACCACAGGGCCGGAGATCTGGGATGACACCGAGGGGCGCGTCACGCACTTCGTCGCGGGTATCGGTACCGGCGGCACGATCAGCGGCACGGGCCGTTATCTCAAGCAGGCGAGCGACGGTCAGGTGCGCGTGATCGGTGCGGATCCCCAGGGGTCGATCTACTCCGGCGGCCCGATCCACGGCTATCACGTCGAGGGCGTCGGCGAAGACTTCATGCCCGACACCTTCGACGCCTCGGTGGTCGACGCCTACGAGATGGTGACGGATGCCGAGTCGTTCGCGATGACCCGGCGCCTGGCGGCCGAAGAGGGGCTGTTCGTCGGCGGATCGAGCGGTATGGCGGTCGTCGCGGCCCTGCGCGTCGCGGAGCCGTTGAGCGAGGACGACGTCGTCGTCGTGCTGCTGCCGGACCACGGCCGCGGATACCTCGACAAGCTGTACGACGACGAGTGGATGATCGAGCGCGGCTTCGCGGTGCCCGAGCGCTCGCCGCATCCGGTCGTCGCCGAAGTGCAGGAGTTCCTCGACAGCGCCGAGTAGGACCCCGGCTCTCCGAGGCTGCGGGGGCGATGGCGGGTGCCGGGGGGCCGGCGGGCTTCGGCGGCTGGGGTGCTCGGTTGCGAATACCGGTTGCGGGGTCGCGTGGGGTCGGCATCCGTCGCCTGCGTGTGCGAAACGTTGGAGGTTCGCGGCGACACGCCGGTTCCGGATGCCGCAGCGCGGCGTGTCGGGACGATTCTCCGACTTCTCGCACGGCGACGGTCCCGCTCTCTCGCACGGCGGTGCGCGGGGTTGGAGTGCGAGGCCGACGCGCGGGCTGGAACGGCCGGGGCAGCACGGGGAGCCCGGGCGGCTGGCGACGTGGGATCATCTCTCATGCCCGAGAACCTTCCCGCAGCCCCGGATCGCGCGCCGGACATCGACGACTGCTTCGACGGACTCGATCCCGAGGTGTGGGTCGCGAGCTATCTGCCGCACTGGACGACTCCGGATCGTGCCGCCGCGCGGTTCGATCTCGGTCCGGCCGGACTGCGGCTTCGCATCGACGCCGACCAGCTCGACTGGCGACCCGAGGATGCTCCGCTTCGCGTCTCGAACCTGCAGACCGGCACGCATTCGGGGCCGCTGGGGTCGACGTCGGGCACGCATCGGCATCGGAACGACGGACTCGAGGTGCGCACGGAGACACCGACCCGCCTGCTCTTCGCGCCGAGTCGCGGTCGCATCGAGATCACGGTGTCGGCGAGCGTCGACCCCGGATGCATGCTCGCCGCGTGGCTGGTCGGAACGGAGCATCACTCGCCGGCGGATTCGGGCGAGATCTGCATCTTCGAGATCGATGCGGATGCCGTCGGCCCCGAGAGCCGCGCACGCAGCGGGGTCAAGGCGCATCACGACCCGCGGATCATGACGGACATGGCCGAGGTGTCGATCCCCGTGGACGCAGCGGAACTCCACACCTGGACGGTCGTCTGGGGCGACGGTGAGACGATCATCGCGTGTGAGGGCCGGGTGGTGCGCCGAGTCCCGCAGGCGCCGGACTACCCGCTCTTCCTTCTGATCGACCTGTTCGAGATCGGTGCGCCGTCGGGCAGCTACCCCAAAAGCGCAACGGTCCACCGGGTGCGCGCCTGGAGCGGGTGACCGCACGCAAGACGGGTGTCGGGTCGGCGTCCCGACACCCGGCCGGCGTTCGGTCCTGAGTGCGCAGCATCCGTGGGAGTGCGACCGGTGCGCAGCATCCGCCGGCGTGTGAAAAGTCGGAGCTCCGCGGCGACGCGCCGGGTCCGGATGCCGCAGCACGGCGTGTCGTGACGAAACTCCGACTTTTCGCACCGGACATGCGAGTGTGAGTGCCCGTGCCGTGCCCGCCGTGCCCGCGCGACTCAGCAGGTCTCGAACACGTACGCGTCGTCGTCGGGCACGACGAGATCGCGGTCACGCAGCACCATCGACGAGGGAGAACTCCCGTCAGCGCACATCTCCGCGAAAGAGCGCGGAAGCTCGTCGGAGTATTCGATGTCGATCACGTGGTCGCCGTAGACGTCCGTGTAGGCGCCGCACTCCTCGTACGCGGCGCATTCCTCGGTCACCGCGAAGTCGAAGCCCGCGTCCTCGTGCAACCGCGCGGCGTCTTCGGCGGCGTTCTTCTGCCCGGCAGCGAGGCCGTTCTCGTGCGCGACCCCGACCAGCAGGGCGGCGAGGTCGAGATTGTCGTCGAGCGACAGTGACCCATCGGACCGCGAGTACGAGTCGAGGTTGTCGAACTCGACCGCGTCGAAACCGGCATCCGCGCAGCCGACGATCCACGGCTCGATCCTCGCCGCGATGCGCTCGCGCCGACCGGCCGTCGATGTGTCGAGCAGCGCCTCGTCCGGCCAGTCGGGATCGAAGACCGTGCCGTCATCACCCTGCAGCAGCAGGTCGGTGTCCCAGAGACCGAGCTCCCCCGGCTGCGTCTGGAATCCGTTGATGTAGCAGACCGAGTACACGCCCTCGGCCGGTTCCGCCGAACGATCACGCCCGACGATGCTCACACCTGCGGCCGGCGGATATGCTCCGCCGAGCTGATAGTCCGGCTGCGCTCCGGCCGGAGGCAGTACGACACCGTCGGGCGTCGCGTCGGGTGAGGCGGCGGAGCATCCCGTGGTCAGCATGACGAGCGCCAGCCCGAGAGTCACGGCGCGCCGTGAGGTCACGCGAGCGAGCCGTCGTTCCGGGGCGTCGGAGCCGGTCCGTCAGGCTGGGCGTCGAGCGGGCCCGGCGCCTCGGCGGGATTGCGTCGGATGCCGATCCATGACACGACCCCTCCCACGACGAACAGCCCGGCGGTGACGATCGCCGCGCTGTGGAAGCCGCCGAGGTCGAGGCTGCCACCGACGATCGTCGACAGCATGGCGACCACCAGGAGTCCTGCGACGCGCGACACGGCGTTGTTCACCGCCGAGGCGATGCCGGATCGCGACTCATCGATCGCGCCGAGGATCGCGGCGGTGAGCGGCGCGACGGTGAGCGAGAGTCCGAGCCCCATCACGATCATGGCGGGCAGCACCTGCCACCAGTAGTCGAACCGCTCGGCCACCGCGAGCAGCATGACCGCCCCGATCGCCATCACGAGCGGCCCGACGGTCATGAACAGGCGTGGGCCCCAGCGTCCCGCCCACGCCCCGGCGCGCGAGCTCACGAGGATCATCAGGATCGTCATCGGCAGACTCGCGAGTCCCGCGGCCGTGGCGGTGAGCCCTGCACCCTGCTGCAGATACACACCCACGACGAAGCCGTTCAGCGACAGTGCTGCATAGACGAACAGCGTCGCGAGGTTGCCCCACGCGAAGTCGCGCACACCGAACAGCGACAGCGGCAGCAGAGGAGCGGGCGAATGCTGCTGACGCCACACGAAGACCGCGAAGAGAGCGACCCCGATGAGTCCCGGCGCCCAGATCATCGGCGAGGCCCATCCACGCAGCGGCTGCTCGATCAGCGCGAACACGACAGCGCCGAGGCCGAGCGCGCACAGGGCTCCGCTCCACCAGTCGACGCGCACGCCGCTCGGGTGCTCGGGCAGCCGCAGTCGCGAGAGCAGCACCAGCGTGACGGCGATCGGGATGACGTTGATGAGGAACACGAAGCGCCACGAGAGATAGTCGACGAAGAGGCCGCCGAGCAGGGGGCCGACCAGCTGCGCGGCGGTCGTGAACGCCGTCCAGACACCGATCGCGCGCGACTGCGCGTCGGCGCGCATGGTGGCGGTGATCAGGGCCAGCGAACTCGGCACGAGCAGGGCGCCGGCCGCGCCCTGGCCGGCGCGCGCGATGATCAGCACCAGTGGGTCGGGCGCGGCGGCGACCGCGACGGATGTCACACCGAAGGCGATGAGTCCGATGCGCATCACGAGCACCCGCCCGTAGGCGTCGGACACCGAACCCGCGAGCAGGATCAGCGCGCTGAGGGTGATGAGGTACGCATCGACCACCCACTGCTGCGTCGTGATGCCGCCGCCGAGCTCGCGGCTGATCGCGGGCAGGGCGACGTTCACGACGGTGCCGTCGAGGAATGTCACGAACGATGCCAGGACCGCGATCGCGATCACGAGACGCTGCAGGGGTGCGAACTTGGCCACGTTCCGACAGTACTGCGGGCGGCGGGCATCCGGGCGGGCGCGGAGGAAGTCCTGCGCGTCAGACGTCGACGCCGCGGAGATACAGCTCTCGCAACGCCGTCACGCCCCCGGATTCATAGGCGCGGAGCTGTCTGCGCGCTCCCGTGCCGTCCACGCGGATGCGCTCGAGGTGCGACACGACGAACTCCTCGTCGTCGTGTGCCGCGAGCGCCGGCCGCACATGGTCGATCAATGTCCGAGCGACGTCCCAGAGAGCGGACGCCTCGCCTGTCGACGGGTCGATGACCGTGGCGTCGACGCCGCGTCTCGCGGCGACCCAGAGCGCGTCGTCGATGACGTCGGCGGCCAGAGGCGGGCTGATCCAGGTCGGGGGAGTACGGATCAGCGCCCGGCACAGCACCGCTGCGAACAGCGAGTCCTCGACTGCGAGCTGCGCATCGAACACCCTCGTCTCGACCGTCGGGTAGCGCTCCGAGATACGGATGGCCCACGCGATCGATGCGGTGTCGCGGATCGCGCCCAGCGACAGCATCTGCTGCACCCGCGCGTGATATTCGCTGAGATCGTGGAAATGCGGGGGTGCCCACGACGACGGCAGGCGCCGGATCAGGATGCTGCGCCAGCTCTCGAACCCCGACGGCCGACCGTGGGCGAAGGGTCCGTTCGTCGTGAGGCCGAGCAGTACGGGCATCCAGGGGCGTACACGGTTGAGAGCCCGCACTCGGGCTTCGCCGTCGTCGACCTCGACGTGGACATGCAACCCGTTGACCTCGTGCTCGCGAGTGATCTCGGCCAGGTGCGCCGAGACCTCGTCGTAGTGCGGTGAGGGCGAGACGACGAAACCGCCGGTCGACACGAACGGTGTGGCGGTCGGGGCGGCGACCGCTCCGTGCTCGCGAGCACGAGCGCTCACCTGCTGTCGCATGAGCCGAAGCTGTTGTGCAGCCTCCTCGCGCGTGAAAGCGGGCTCGGTGACGCACTCCACCTGACACGTCAGGTATTCGGGGGTCACCGAGCCCTTCGCGCGCTCTCCCCTGACGGACACTCCCGTGCCCAGCCCCACACTGATCGGCACGAGTGTCGCGTCATCGAGGAGGACGAACTCCTCCTCGATCCCGAACCGGGCCGGCGCGCGGCCCTTCAATGGTTTCGCAATGCGGAGATGAGCTCGGCCTTGCGTTTGCCGCTGTAGCCGTTCAGACCGAGTTCCTTCGCGCGCTTCTTCAACTGTTCGACGGTCCAGTCGTCGTAGTCTCCGTGCTCTCCGCCGCGGCGACCAACGGCGCTTCGGCCGTCTCTCGCCGCCGCGTTCGAGATGCGTGCGGCCTTCTCTTTCGAGGCACCGTCCTCGCGGAGCTCTTCGTACAGCTCCGGGTCCTTCAGTGAGCTGTTGCGGCGTCCGGGCATGTCATCCTCCTCTGTGCGAACGGAATCGAACGCGTGGACGAGTGTGCTCGTCCGGTGGCGTCAGCGCTCGAACGCGTCGCGGGCGTTGCGGCCGGCGTCCTTGACGTTCTCGACAGCCTCCTTGGCGTCGGCCTTCGTCTGGTCGGCACGGCCCTCGGTCTCGAGCTCCTCGTTGTCGGTCGCCTTTCCGACGCCCTCCTTGATCTTGCCGCCGAGCTTCTCCGCGCCGTTCTTGATGTCGTCTCCGATTCCCATGTCCGTCTCCTGTCGTGGATGTGCGATGGAGAGGCCACCGTCTCAGCCTGCGGCGGATCGCACTACGGGATTGACATCCGGGCGCTCTCAGGGTTAGTGGCGAGAATTCATGACCGCTCCGACGAGGACTCGGACTACTCTGGCCACACGCGGGCGAACCCGCCCGTGACCCCTCGAAGGAAGCGGTGCGAGATGGACTCGATGATGATGGGCGCGATGTCGCAGAAGATGATGTCGATGCCCGACATGGCGAAGATGGACATGTCGGTCATGCAGGCGTGCATGGACGCGTGTTCGGCCTGCGAACAGGCCTGCACGGTGTGCTCGACCCAGATGATGGACTGTTCGCCGGCGTGCATGAACTGCGCCGACATGTGCCACACCATGATGCGCTCGATGATGCGCATGGAGGGCATGACCCCGGCCGTGATGATGGCCATGCTCGACGCCTGCATCGCGATGTGCCAGATGTGCATGGACGAGTGCATGCAGCACGCCGACCACAGCGACGTCTGCCGGATGTGCGCTCAGGCGTGCAAGGACTGCATGGACGCGTGCATGGCGATGAAGGACATGATGATGGCGGCCGCCTGAGGCCACCTGCTACGGAGAACGCCCGCCCTCAGAGCGCGGCGACGTTGAACCGCGTTCGGCCCACGGCCAGCACGCCGTAGCGCGTGTGCACAGCCACCGGCGCGCCCACCGGAGCCTCGAGGGCGGCACCAGAAGCGCTCCACAGCGCATGCTCGGTGCCGTCGAGCGTGACGACCACGAGGCGGCCGGCGACGGCATCCGCCTGGGAGACGATCGCGTCGACCCACTCCGACGGCGTCGCCGACGCCATCCGCGCCTGGATCAGGTGCAGGGCGTGGCCGGGAGCATATGAGGAGCAGACGTCGCCGTGGTCGCACATGCACGCCGAGCGCTCGCTCACCTCGAGGGGTGTAAGGCGGTTCAGCGGCGTGGACACGGCGGTCTCCTGTCTGTCGGATGCGTTCCCGACAGCGTAGGTCGCGTTCGGGCGGGACGGAATCCGCGCCGACACGCGACGACACAAAGGCGACACGATCAGGTGTACACTCGCCGGGTGCTGTCATCGATGAGCGCCTTCGGGGCGCGGAACGGAGCCGCAGGCGCATTCAGCGCCGCGGGCAGAGGCTGACCCACAGCCGGAGGCGGAACCCCCGTCGCCGGCGATGCGTCGTACCCACCTCCACCGTTCTCACGAAAGCAGCTCTGCCATGCGTCCCCTCGACGAGCGCGCCATCCGCGCATCCTTTCTCAACGCCTCCCGCAAGGAGGTCTCCGATCTGAACCTGCCCGCCGGTTTCTCCGACCTCGATTTCGAGAAGCTCGACTACCTCGGCTGGACCGATCCCAAGCAGCCCCGCCGCGCCTATGTGATCGCGTGGCGCGACGACGAGCCGGTCGGTGTGATCCTGCAGCGTGCCGAGCAGAGGCTCTCCGCCCGCGCCCAGTGCTCGTGGTGCGAGGACGTGACGCTGCGCAACGACGTGCAGCTGTTCGTCGCGCGCAAAGCCGGGGCCGCCGGGCGCAAGGGCGACACGGTCGGCACGCTGATCTGCGCGGAGTTCGGATGCTCGCGGAACGTCCGCATCCTGCCGCCGCTCGCGTATCAGGGATACGACCGCGAGCTCGCGCGCGATCTGCGGATGCTGAAACTGCAGGAGCACGTCACCGCGTTCCTCGGGGCGGTCAGCGAGTAGCCGCCTCCGCGTGCTGCCAGGCGGGCGCGGCCAGCGTGCTCTGCAGTCGCGCGAACTCCGCGAAACTGCGAGACCCTGGCCAGTCCGCAGGCAGCATCGACGGCGGCAACCCGGGGTCGACGTAGGGCAGCACCCGCCATGCGTCGATGAGGCGCACGTAGGCGGCGAACGGCTCGGTGGGCAGTGAAGACACTGAGGTCTGGAACGCCTCGTGCTCGGCGCGCAGCGCGTCGAGATCCCACCAGCGCGCGGCGGCCTCGGCCGGAGTGGCGTCGGTGATCGGCGAGCCTGCGGGGAACAGCGTCGCGCCTCGGCGCACATCCAGGTCGTCGAGGATCGCCTCGACCTCGCCCTGCAGATGCCCCGGGCAGATCCACAGTGCCGGTGAGACGTTGCCCGCTCCGATCCACTGCAGACGGCGCCGCAGCTGGTGGCGCACGTTGCGCGCGCTCTCGGGGACCGAGAACGACACGAGGCACCAGCCGTCGGCATCCGTCATCTGTCGCATCTCGAAGATGCGGCGATCTCCGGTCTCGAGCATCCGCACGGCGGCCGGGTTAAGCGCGTAGCCCGCTGTGTCGCGGCGTTCGGAGAGGAGTAGCGCCTTCTGCTTCAGCCGGGTGATCGCGGTGCGCGCCTGCGGCTGCGCGATACCGAGATCGCCGGCCAGCGACACGAGAGCGGACGCCGGGATCCAGCCGCCGAGCCGGCGCAGGTACAGCCCGATGAGGGTGCGCAGCAGCGATGCCGTGCTGCCAGGGCGTGCATCGATGTCGTCGAGCACCGCATCCGTGCTCATGCGGCGGTGAGGGCGTCGCGCACCGCGAGCACGCCGACGAGGGTCTCCTCGTGGGAGGTGCTGAGCGGCGAGAGTCCCAGGCGGATGCCGTCGGGGAAGCGGAAGTCGGGGATCACGCCGTCGGCCCACAGCCGCTGCGTCACCGTACGGAATTCGGGGTGGCCGATCGTGATGTGCCCGCCGCGGCGGGCGGCGTCGCGCGGGCTCAGCAGGCGGACGTCGAGCGGTGCGAGCACCTCGTCGTAAGCCGCCACGGCGAAGTCGGTGAGCGAGACGGACTTCGCGCGCACCGCGTCGAGGGAGGCCTGCTCGATGAGGTCGAGCATGCCCTGCATCGCGATCATCGACGTCACCGGAGGGGTTCCGCTGAGCAGCTGCCGGATATCGGAGGCAGGCACGTACTCGCGTCCCATCGCGAAGATGTCGGCCGCGCTCCACCAGCCCTGGATCGGCTGGAGCAGGACGCCCTGGAGATCGCGCCGCAGATAGGCGAAGGCAGGGGAGCCGGGGCCGCCGTTCAGGTACTTGTACGTGCAGCCGACCGCCATGTCGACACCCCACTGGTCGAGCTGCATCGGGATCACGCCCGCCGAGTGGCAGAGGTCCCACATCATCAGGGCGCCTGCGGCGTGCACGGCATCCGTGATCGCGGGCATGTCGGCCAGCGCGCCGGAGCGGTAGTCGACGTGGCTGAGTGCGACGAGTGCGGTGCGGTCGGACAGCACGGCGTCGACGTCGGAGAGGGTCACGCCGTCGACCGGGTCGGGCTCGAGCCAGACGACGGTCATCCCGGTCTCGGCGGCGACGCCCTCGGCGAGGAAGCGGTCGGTGGGGAAGTTCCCCGCCTCGATCACGATCTCGGTGCGGGGAGTGCCTCCCTCGCTGGGGCTTTGAGCCTGTCGAAGGGCCGCGCGCATGAGTTTGTAGATCAGCACGCTCGTCGAATCCGCCACCACGGTCTGTCCCGGCGCGGCGCCCAGCGCAAGGGTACCGATCCGGTCGCCGAGGACCATCGGCAGGTCCATCCACTGCTCATCCCACGAGCGGATCAGTCGGGTACCCCAATCCTCGCGCACGAAGGCGGCGAGCTTCTCGGGGATGTCGCGCAGTGGGCGACCGAGCGAGTTGCCGTCGAGATACGCGGTGACGCCCGGCGCGGGAGCGAAGGCGTCGATGTGCGCGTGCAGCGGGTCGGCGGCATCGAGGGCGCGGGCGGTGGCGAGCAGATCGGTCATGTCACACCTTCAGGTCGTCGGCGGTGAGGAGTCGGGCGAACAGGGGATCGGCGGTGTCGGGGGTGGTGCCGGGGAAGAACAGCAGCGCGCTGGCAGGGTCGTGCGGGTCGGTGGGGATGAGCGAGCGCAGCAGGTCGGCGCCGTCGATGCCCGCCTCGCGGAGAGCGGCGATCTCGCGCGGATTCAGGTCGACCGGGGTGTCGCCGTTGCCCATGTCTGTGCCGTACAGAATGGTTCCCCCGAGGGCGTGGAACCGGCGGACGTTGTCGACGGCGATCCGGTACGCCTCGCCCTCGTGGATCGAGAGAGTCGAGATCCACGCGACACTGCCATGCATCCGAGACAGATCGTCGTCGCTGAGCACCTCGCTGAAGGGGGCGTGGGCCAGCTGGCGCGCGCGGAGCCGTGTCACGCGTAACGCCTCTCCCGGGCCTTCGGCATGCGCGATCACCGCCATGTCGTGCGCCGAGGCGAGTTCGACGATCGCCGTGAACATCTCGTCGGTGAAGACGGGGCCGGCGGACGCGTTGCTCGCGACCTTGATGCAGGTGGCACCGGCGGCCTTCATCTCGAGGATCGCCGCTTCTGCGGCATCCGCATCCGCGATCTCGCGGACGGAGCCCGCCGGCGCCCAGGAACGGTCGGAGGGATAGCCGCCGGGCGGGGTGAGGAAGGCGCCGGCGAAGGCGACGCGCACCGGGTGCCGCACGCTGCGCCGCCAGAACTCCGGAGATGCGCGGCCCGCTGTGCTCTGGGGCGTCGAATCGGCCCTGGTCTCCGTCGAATCTCCGGAGTTCTGACGGGCGAGCCGCGCGACCACATCCGGATTCCCGCCGAGGTCGCACACCTGGCCGAGCCTCGACGTCGCGAGCTGGGCGTGGTCCACGAGCTGCAGGTGCACGTGGGCGTCGGTGAACGCCCCGGTGACCACGCCGTCGAGGCGAGGGAGTCCTGTCGCGTCGGCATCCGGCACGAGTCGACCCCGGTCGCCCACGACCTCGAACACCTCGTCGCGCCAGACCCGTGCTCTGCGGTCGAGGCAGGCCGCGACCGCACGCATCAGGCGCCGATCTCGCTGCGCACGGTGTACAGCTCGGGGAAGAACGTGAGGTCGAGGGCGCGCTGCAGGAATCCGACGCCGCTGGATCCGCCGGTGCCGACCTTCATGCCGATCGTGCGCGACACGGTCTTCAGATGCCGGAAGCGCCAGAACTGGAAGTTGTCCTCGAGGTCGACGAGATCTTCGCAGGCCTCGTAGAGGTCGAAGTGGGTGCCCGGGTCCTGGTAGATCTCGCGGATCGCCGGGACGAGCGCCGGGGTCTCCTTGTAGGGAAGGCGCACATCGCGCTCGAGGATCTCGGTCGGGATCGGCAGTCCGCGGCGTGAGGCGTAGCGCAGGAACTCGTCGTAGAGCGTGGGCTTCTCCCACTCGGCGGTCAGCAGCGCGAGATTCGCCGGGTGGTCGGCGAAGACCGACAGCATCTTCTCGTTCTTGTTGCCGAGCGCGAACTCGACCGCCCGATACTGCACGGACTGGAAGCCGGAGGAGCTGCCGAGCGCGCCGCGGAACTGCGCGTACTCGGTGGGGGTGAGGGTCGCGAGCACCGACCACTGCTGGGTCATCACGTCCTGGATCTTCTTGACGCGCGCGATGCGCTTGAGGGCGTCGCGCAGATCGTCGCTCGCGAGTAGCTCGCGGGCCGAGGAGAGTTCGTGCAGCACCTGCTTGAGCCAGAGCTCTGTCGTCTGGTGCTGGATGATGAACAGCATCTCGTCGTGATGCTCGGGCGAACTGACCGGATGCTGCGCGCTGAGCAGCTGATCGAGTCCCAGATACGAGCCGTAGGTCATGCGGCCGGACAGGTCGGTGACGATGCCGGCCTCGAGGGCGCGCTCGTTCTCAGTACTCATGCGCCGAATGTAACACTTTCGTGCCGAGCGTCACAATGGTGAAATTCTCGGAGTCGAGCGTCGACGCCGAGACCGCGTCAGTCGAAGACGGAGAGGGGATCTTCGGGCGCCGGCGGATCTTCTTCGTTCTGCTTTGCGCTACGCGATTCGATGACGCCGAGGGTGACCGCGACTCCCAACCAGACGAGGACGGTCACGGCGACCAATGCGGCGACGACCGCGAGGGTCCAGGACAGCACCGAGGCGAAGAGCGGATAGAACGGGTTCACGACCGACTCGACGGTGCGGACCACGTTCGACCAGGTAGGCATGCGGTCAGCGTAGCCCTGCGCGCTCTTCAGCGGCTCGGGGCGTCCTTCCTGAACCGACCTGTCGGGGAGCCCTTCGTCTCGTCGCTGCGCTTCTCGCTCAGGGACCGGTCAGGACCAGAGCCTCGGGGTGCGAGGCGGAGGAGTGCGGCGCTCGCCGGGTGCTCCGCACGCCTCGAAGGCGGCGGCGAGAGCGAGCAGCCGGGAATCGTCGTGGGCGCGCCCGGCGAAGGTCAGCCCGACCGGCATCCCGATGTCGGCCATGAGCCCCATCGGCACGGTCACGGTCGGGATGCCGAGGTGGCGGATCGCGACGTTGCCGTTCGCGATCCAGGTGCCGTTGCGCCAGCCCAGGTCGGCCGAGGCCGGATTCACGTCCATGTCCGCGGGGCCGACGTCGGCGACGGCGGGGAACACCACGGCGTCGAGGGCGAGCGCGTCCATCCACTCCTCGAGGTCCACGCGTCGGGTCTGCTCGAGGCCGCGCAGACCCTCCGGCAGTTCGGGCATGTCGCGGAAGTCCGCGTCCGGATGCTCGCGCACCCAGCCCGGATATTCGGCGATGTCGTCGTCGAAGCCCGTGTAGCGATCGGGCAGCGCGCCCTCCGGATGCGGGAAGATCGCCGCCCCGTCGACCACCGCCAGCGTCGACAACGCAGGGTCGCCGTTCGCCTGAAGGAAGTCCTCCCACGCCCAGGCCGACAGATCGACGATCTCGCGCCGCAGGTACTCGGGACTCACCAGGCCGCGAGTGGCGATCGTCGGCGCGCCCGGTCGGTCACCCTCGTAGTTCGACACGACGGGGAAGTCGACGTCGACGACGGTCGCTCCCGCGGCCTCGAGGTCGCGACGGGCCGCCTGCCAGCGATCGAGCACCGAAGGGCGAGTGTCGATGCGCTGCCCGGTGGGTCCGCCGATTCCGGGAGCGGCCGCAGTTCCGGCATCCGGATCCGCATCGATGTACATGCGGGGGATGCCGATGCGAACGCCCGCCAGTGATGCGGATGCTGCGAGCCGAGGGTACGACGTCGGGCGCACCTCGGACGCCGTGGGCAGCGAGATCCACGGCTGCGACCGCCAGAAGTCGCCGCGCGTCTCGGCATCATCGGCGACGATCACGTCGAGCACCTCGAGGAGATCTGCCATCGTGCGGGCATGCGGTACGACCACGTCCATCGTGGGGACGAGCGGCCAGTTGCCGCGCGTCGAGATCACGCCGCGAGAGGGGGTGTAGGCGCAGAGCGCGTTGTTCGTGGCGGGGCCCCTCCCGCTCGACCAGGTCTCCTCGCCGAGCCCGAAAGCGGCGAAACTCGCGGCTGTCGCGGTGCCCGACCCGTTCGACGAGCCCGAGGCGAAAGGGGCGGTGAGGAATGCGGCGTTGTAGGGGCTCTCGGCGCGGCCGTAGACGCCGCGCTGCATGCCGCCGTTCGCCATCGGCGGCATGTTCGTCAGACCCAGACAGATCGCTCCGCCCGCGCGCAGCCGCTCGATCGTGAAGGCGTCGCGCTGCGCGATGAGATCGGCGAACGCGGGACTTCCCGATGCCGCGGTCAGCCCTCGGACCAGGTAGCTGTCCTTCGCCGTGTACGGGATGCCGTCGAGCGGGCCGAGTGTGTCGCCCGCGGTGCGGCGGGCATCGGAGGCCGCGGCCTCTGCTCGCGCCTCGGGGTTGCGCACCACGACCGCGTTCAGGGTGGTCGCGGTTCCCGGTGCGTCGTAGGCGTCGATGCGCGCGAGGTACGCATCGACCAGCTCGACCGCGGTGGTCGCGCCGGACCCGAGCGCGGCGCGCAGGTCGGAGATGGTGGCCTCGACGACGTCGATCATGGGTGTGTCTCCTCGGTGGACGCTTCGTCTCGTCGCTGCGCTCCTCGCTCAGCGACCGGTTGTGGGGTGCTGCGCGCTGTGCGCCGCGACCGGTTCTGGGGTGCTGCGCGCTGTGCGCCGCGACCGGTTCTGGGGTGCTGCGCGCTGTGCGCCGCGACGGTTGGGGGCGCTGCGCTCCTCGCGCAGCGACCGTTCGGGTCAGGCGGGCAGGCTCGGCTGCTGCTGGGTGATGCAGTGGATGCCGCCGCCGCGGTCGAAGAGCGGGCGGGCGTCGACCGTCACGACCCGGCGGCCGGGATAGGCCATCGCCAGGACCTCACGGGCTTCAGCATCCGCCTGGTCGTCGCCGAAACCGCACGCCACCACTCCGCCGTTGGTGACGAGGTGGTTCACATAGCTCCAGTCGACGAAGCCCTCGTGGTCGCGCAGCGTCGAGGGCGCGGGCAGGTCGATGATCTCGAAACGGCGGCCGGCGGCATCCGTCTGCTCGGCGAGATGCGTGCGGAGCTCGCGGGTGACCTCGTGGTCGGGGTGAGCGGGGTCGCGCTGCTCGTGCAGCAGCATCCGTCCGGGGGAGGGGAGCGTCGCGACGATGTCGACGTGGCCGTTCGTGCCGAAGTCGTCGTAGTCGCGCGTGAGCCCGCGGGGCAGCCAGATCGCCGTGGTCGCGCCGAGCGTACGAGCCATCTCGGCCTCGACCTGCGCCCGGTCGGCGTAGGGGTTGCGCCGCGGATCGAGCTGCACGGTCTCGGTGAGCAGCACGGTGCCCTCTCCGTCGACGTGGATGCCGCCGCCCTCGTTCACGAGGGTCGAGCTCACGAGCTCGGCGCCGACCGCGCCGGCGATGATCCGTGCGTGCTCGGCGGCCTTGCGCCACTCGGCCCAGGTCGGAGCGCCCCATCCGTTGAAGATCCAATCGACGGCTCCGAGCCGACCGTCCTCGGACACGACGAACGTCGGACCGGAGTCGCGCATCCAGAACTCGTCGACGGGCGCCTCGACGATGTCGATCGAGCTGCTCAGCATCCGCCTCGCCCGCGTGATCTCGGAGGGATCGACGAGGATCGAGACCGGTTCGAACTCGGCGACGGCATGAGCGACGGCCGTCCACGTCTCGTACCCCTCTTCGCGCTCGACGGCGCTCTCGCCGAGGGTCTGCCCCTCGACGGGGAACGCCATCCAGGTGCGGTCGTGGGGTGCGGTCTCCGCCGGCATGAGCCAGGTCATCGAATCTCCTCCGTGCACGGCATCCGCTATTGAACGCCTGACCAATGAGTGCTACCGTAACCCTCGATGAACACGACGTCAAGAGCTCGTCGCCTGTCACCCGCAGAGCGCGAGCGCACGATCCTCACCGGAGCGCGGAAGCTCGTCTACGAGAGCGGCCTCGAGGCGATGACCGTGCGTGCGATCGCCGCGGAGGTGGGGGTCACGCCCGCGCTGATCGCCCACTACCGCCCCGTCATGGACGACTTCGTCGCCGAGGTCTTCCGCGATGTCGTCTCCGCCGAGCGGGTCGAGGTGCTCGGCACCGTCGACGTCTCGCTCGGACTGCGGCCCACGCTGCAGGGGATCATCGAGACGCTGCTCGATCCGGCGCGCGACGATGTGGCCATGGTGTGGGTGCAGTCGTGGGCCCTCGGCGCGCGCAACCCGGTGCTCGCCGAGCGCGTGCGCATCGAGATGGACCTCTGGCAGAGCGGACTCGAAGACGTCATCCGTCGCGCGGGAGCGGGCATCGACGACCCACGCGGCGCGGCCTGGATGCTGCTGGCGATGGTCGACGGCATGAGCGCGCACGCGCTCGTGAAATGGGCGCCCCACGATCGCGCCGAGATCGCCAGGCGCACACTGGCCGCCGTCCTGGCCTGACGGTCGAGAACGACACCCGACAACGACGCCTGAGAACGACGCCCGAACACGAGAAGGACAACCGACATGGTCGCTGACCGCATGCACGCCGCATCGCCCGAATCGACGGCGATCGTCGACGCCGTGCTCGACTACTCGCGACGACGGATGCTGGCCGCCGACGTCCCCCTCGACAAGCCGCAGACCCCGGTCGAGCTCAGGCGGCTCACCGGCGGCGGCACGATCACCGCGCAAGGACTGGGTGCGCAGCGCGCACTCGCGACGTTCGAGCACGTGCTCGCTCCCGCCTGCCTCACGACCAGTCATCCGCTGTACCTCTCGTTCATCCCCACTGCACCGACGATGGCCGCGATCGCGTTCGATCTCGTGGTGTCGGCATCCGGTCTCTACGGCGGCAGCTGGGTCGAGGGCGCGGGCGCCGTGCACGCCGAGAACGAAGTGCTGGGAGTGCTCGCGCGCGAGTTCGGATTGCCGGAGTCGGCGGGCGGGGTCTTCGTGCAGGGCGGCACGATCGGCAACCTGTCGGCTCTCGTCGCCGCGCGAGAGACGGCGAAGGACCGTCTCCTTGCCGCAGGGCGCGAACTGCCGCAGCGCTGGAAGATCGTCTGCAGCACCGAGGCGCACTCCTCGAACAAGTCGGCGGCGCGCGTCATGGATGCCGATGTCGTGCTCGTGCCTGCCGGCGCCGACGGACGGCTGCGGGCGGATGCCGTGCGCGAGGCGCTTCTCGAGCATGGCGATGCCGTGTGCGCCGTGGTCGCGACCGGGGGATCGACGAACTTCGGCATCGTCGACGACATCGCGGGGATCGCCGCGCTCAAGGACGAGCTCGACTTCTGGCTGCACATCGACGGCGCCTACGGACTCACGGCGATGTTCGCACCGGAGGCACGGCACATCTTCGCCGGTGTCGAGCGGGCGGACTCGCTCATCGTCGACCCGCACAAGTGGCTGTTCGCGCCGTTCGACTGCTGCGCGCTGCTGTACCGCGACCCCGACGGCGGACGTCGGGCCCACACGCAGCACGCCGAGTACCTCGACACGCTGACCGACGCCGACGACTTCAACCCCTCGGACTACTCGATCCAGCTCACCCGCCGGCCGCGCGGACTGCCGCTGTGGTTCTCGATGGCGACCTACGGGCTCGACGCTTACCGTGAGGCTGTGAGCGCGACGATCGCCCTGACGCGTCGCATCGCCGACGAGATCGCCTCTCGTCCGGAGTTGACGCTCGTGCGCGACCCCGAGCTGTCGGTCGTGGTGTTCGAGCGTGATGGATGGGAACGCGCGGACTACGACCGCTGGTCGGCAGAGCTGCTCGATTCGCAGCACGCGTTCGTCGTGCCGAGTTCGCATGCCGGACGACCGAACACGCGCTTCGCGATCCTCAACCCGCTCACGACGTTCGAGGACCTCGTCGGGATCCTCGACACCATGGCGTAGGCCCGTAGGCCCGTAGGCCCGTAGGCCCGTAGGCCCGTAGGCCCGTTCCCAGGGCCTTGGGCGCGTTTCACTTCGGGGGCCGACACGCCAGGCGTCGGACGCGAACGCGTTCACGAGCCGCCATGTGGCGTGTCGGCCCCCGAAGTGGGGTGTGCGAGGCGAGCTCGTGGTGCCCCCGAAGCTCGTGGCGGCCCCGAAGCAGGGTGTGCGGGACGGCCTTGCGCGCGGCGGGTGCGGCGCGAGGCCTCCTGCCCTCCGTCAGCGCGTGGTGTGCGCGTCGAGGAACTCGATGGTCTGTTGCAGCGCGGTCCGAGCATCCGGCATGTCGAGGTGGAATTGGTACTCGTGCGGCAGCGCGGGCTCGTGCGGCGCCGGCCAGAACAGGGTCGTGACGTCGACGCCGAGCTCGTCGAGGCGCTTCGCCATCGGGATCGACTGCAGCCAGGTGAGGCCGTCTCCGTTGCCTCCCGAGATGTACGTCGCGGGGAAGTCCGCTGTGACCCAATCGACCGTTGACATCGTGGAGCCGGTCGCATCCTCGGCCCACGTCTTCGTGCCCGAGTAGGCCCACATCGCCGATTTGAGGCCCCACCCCGCGATGCCCTCCAGCTGGGCGAGCGCGGCGAGGTCGTACACGCCGCAGTTGAGGATCGTCGCGATGAGCTGGTCGGCCTTCAGCGACGGCGTGATGTCCATGATCTCGGCGTAATCGGGGCTCGTGATGAGCGTCGCCATCTGGCTGGCGAGCTGCGCGCCGGCCGAGTCGCCGGCGAGGATGATCTGGTTCGCGTCCACGCCGAGCTCAGCGGCGTGCGCATCGATGTACGCGAGGGCCTCGTCGAGCTGGTGGACGGCGAGCGGATACACGCCTTCGGGGCCGATCGTGTAGTTCACGCCGATCGTCGTGTATCCCTCCGCGGCGAGGATGCGCAGGTAGGGATCGACGTTCTCCTTCGCACCCGAGATCCAGGCCCCGCCATGGATCCAGACGATCGTCGGCAGCGGGCCGGTGGCGGATGCCGGGGCGAAGACGTCCATGGTGGTGTCGGTGCCGTCTCCGCCGTAGGCGATGTCGAGCGTCTCGGTGAGTGCGGTGTCGGGGACGTGCTTCTGCATCTCGGCCGCGGTCTCGTCGCCGCCCTTGGTGAAGACGGCGCGGATGATCATGGCTGAGGGCCACGGCGACACGGAGAAGACGATCGCCACGATGGCGATCAGGGCGACGAGGATCCACAGCGTGGCTCGCAGTCGGTGGCGCGGACGGCGCAGTGTCGCCGGTCGCTGCCTCGTGCTGTCGTCTGCCTCCGCGCTCATTCAACCCCTCTCCAGGACCAGCATGCCAGTATTGCGCTTCGTGCGGTCGCGGTCGGTCGTCACGCACACTTCGGGGGCCGACACGCCACATGACGGATGGCATCACGCACCGGGGCCGCGAACTGGCGTTTCGGCCCCCGAAGTGGAGGGGAACGGAACCCGCGACGAAGCCGTCCGGTACGCGACACGCGATGACGGCCCGGTGACATCTGCTGTCGATAGCGTGGAAGCGCCCGGCACCGCGTCGGTGCGCCTGTCTCCGGAGTCCCTCGATGTCACAGCTCACCACCGTCGGGCAAGTCTTCCGCGAGGGCGTCTGGGGGCGGGGCCGCCGCGCCCGCGCCGTGCTGTCGGTCGCGGGCTTCTGCGGGCACCAGCTCGCCGAGGTCATGGTGCCGGTGGCGGTCGGCGTCGTGATCGATCAAGCGATCGCGCCGAACGACCCGGTCGCGCTGGCCTGGGGCATAGGGTTCCTCGTCGTCGTGTTCACGGTGCTCATCTGCGCGTGGCAGCTCGGTGACCGTGCCGGCACCGTGGTCTACGCCCGGGGCGAGCACGCGCTGCGTCAGGGCGTGCTCGGCCTCGCGCTCCGGCGAAGAGTGCGACGCCCGGCGGGTGAAGTGCTCACGATCTCATCGTCGGATGCCGGCCAGACCGCAGGCTTCTTCTGGGTGATCGCCGAGCAGGCGGCCGCCGCGACGGCCGTCATCGTCGCCTGTGTCACCCTTCTCGTGATCGCCTGGCCGCTCGCCGTCGCAGTCGTGGTCGGCACCCTCGTGCAGGCATATGTCGTGCATCTCGTGAGCGGCGGCCTGCGCCGACGCGGATACGAGGCGCAGAAGCGCGCCGCGCGACTCGACGCCGTGAGTACCGACTTCGCCACCGGGCTGCGCGTGCTCGGCGCCCTCGGCGGGGCATCGCGCGCGGCCGATCGCTACGTCGCCGAGAGCGAGATCGCGGCAGAGGCCGCCTATCGCGCCGAGAAGTCGGCTGCGGCGCTCGCCGCCCTCAACCTCGTCGTCAGCGGACTCGCGTTCACCGGGATCGCCGTGCTGGGCGGGTGGCTCGCCCTCGGCGGTGCGATCACCGTCGGCGGGTTCGTCACGGCGATGGGACTGGCCCAGACGATCCGCGGACCCCTGCAGTCGCTGGGCTACCTGCCGGCGCAGATCGCGTCGAAGCACGGCTCGGCCACGCGGATCGCGGAGTTCACTGCGGAAGGCGCAGCGGAGACGGGCCGGGCGGCGACGGAGAGTGGGCGTGCACCGGCCGGGCATGGGCGTACAGCGACGGGCGCTGAGGCGGGAACGGATGCCGGGCGGGCGAGCGCGGGTGCGGAGACGCTCGACACCCAGAGCCTGCAGATTCCGACGCACGTCGACGATGCTCCGCGCACCGCCCGTGAGACGGTCGGCCGCTCAGAGATCGCCGCGGCGACGGCATCCGCTCGTCCCGATTCCGCCATCCTTCTCGCGCGAGTCCGCGTCGGAGATCGAGCCATCGAGATCGCCGAGGGCGAGGTGACCGGCATTCGTGCCGATCCCGACACGGCCGTCGCGCTGTCCGAGCTCTTCGGAGCTCGACGGGATGCCGACGCCGGAGAGCTCGTGATCCAGGGCGTCGATGCGAGCGCTCTTCACGCCGATGCGCTGCGCGCGCTGGTGTTCGCGCCGCCGCACGACGCCGCTGTGTTCAGCGGCACCGCCGCCGAGAACATCGCCGAGACGGTTCACGCCGAGCACCTGACGGCATCCGCGTTCGATGAGGTCGTCGAACGGCTTCCCGAGGGGCTGGACGAACGGGTCGGCGAACGTGGCCTGCGTCTGTCGGGCGGGCAGCGCCAACGTCTGCTGCTCGCACGCGCCCTGCACCAGCCGCAGCCCGTGCTCGTGCTGCACGAGCCGACCACTGCGATCGATCCGATCACCGAGGCGCAGGTCGCTGCGGGCCTCGCGACCGAAGGGCGCACGATCGTGCTGCTCACCGACCGTGCCTCGCTGCTCGCCGCGTGCTCGACCGTCCACGATCTGAGGGAGCGAGCATGAGCGCCGACGCTCCCGGCGCCGAGAAGCTGCCGATCGCGAGTCGCCGCGACACCGCCCGGGGACTCGTCACCGCGCTCGGACACCGTCGCGGACTTGCGGCGCTCGCACTGCTGACCCTCTGCGCCGGCGTCGCCGCCGGACTCGTCGCCCCGTGGATCATCGGCCTCGTGGTCGACGACATCCTCGTCGGTGGCTCGTCGCTGGTGCCGTTCGGCGTCGCGCTCGCGGCATCCGTCGTCGTGGGCGCCGCTCTCACCTGGGCCGGACGTGTGCTGCTGGCGCGGCTGGGACAGGGCACGATCCGCGAGGTGCGCGAGGCAGCGTTCCGCACCGCGCTCGCGCAGCCGACCGCCCGCATCGAAGCCGCCGGGACCGGAGACCTCGTCGCTCGGCTGTCGGGGGACGTCCGCGCCGTCGGTCAGGTCGTCGAAGAGGCGCTGCCGGCATTCCTCACCGCGGTGTTCGGCATCCTGCTCAGTCTCGTCGGGCTCGGGGCGCTGGACTGGCGCTTCGCCCTCGCCGCCCTGTGCGCGGCGCCGGTGCAGTACTTCTCGCTGCGGTGGTTCCTGCGGCGATCGGCCCCCGTGTACCGCGCGCATCGAGTCGCCGTCGCCGAACGCGGACAGCGCACGATCGAGGCCGTGCGTGGCGTCGATACCGTGCTCGCGCTCGGCACGGAGGAGGCGCACCTCGCCCGCATCGCCGAGTCGAGCGAAGAGGCGATCGCGCTCGAGGTGCGGGCGACGCGTGTGCGCAACGACTTCAACGTGTTCCTCAACGGCGCCGAGCTCGTCGGGCTGTCGGCCGTGCTGCTCGCCGGGTTCCTGCTGGTGACAGGCGGGCAGGTCGAGCTGGGTGCCGCGACGGCGGCGGCGCTGTACTTCCTCGGGCTGTTCGGTCCGATGGGCAGCCTGTTGTACCGGATCGACGATCTGCAGGATGCCGGAGCGAGCCTCGCGCGCCTGGTCGGGGTCATCGGTCTACCGTTGCCGGGTCCGCGTCCTCCGGTCGCGCCCGCAGCGACGGGGCGGATCGAGGTGGACGGTCTGCGATTCGGATACCCGTCCGGCGGGAGGGTGCTCGACGATGTGTCGCTGCGTGCGGACGCCGGAGAGAAGATCGCGGTCGTCGGAGCGAGCGGCGCCGGCAAGACCACGCTCGCGCGCGTGCTCTCGGGAGCGCTGCCGGACGGCGGCGGCGCGGTGCGGCACGACGGCGTCGGCATCGACGAGTGGCATCCGCATGATCTGCGCGACGCGGTCGTGATGCTGAGCCAGGAACCGCATGTCTTCGCGGGGTCGGTGCGCGACGACCTCGGCCTGTTCTCGGATGCCGACGAGGAGCGGATGCTGTCGGTCGTCGAGGAACTCGGAGCGCAGTGGATCCTGCGGCTGCCCGAGGGGCTCGACACCGTGGTGGGGGAGTCGGGACATGTGCTGACGCCGGGGCAGGCCCAGCACCTTGCCCTGGTGCGGGTCGCTCTGTCCGGAGCATCCGTGGTGATCCTCGACGAGGCGACGGCCGAGGCGGGATCGGCCGACGCCGAGCTGCTCGACGACGCGGCCGTTCGGGCGATCGGCGAGCGCACCGGCATCGTGATCGCGCACCGGCTGAGCCAGGCCGTGACCGCCGACCGTATTCTCGTGATGCACGACGGGCGGGTGGTGCAGTCGGGCACGCACAGCGAGCTCGTGGCGGTGGACGGCCCGTACGCGCGGCTGTGGGAGGCGTGGACCGCCTGGTAGGCGCGGCAGGTTCGGTGCGATGGGGTGCAAGTCGTGCGGTGGATGTGACGTTCTGCGGCCATTTTGGCCGGACGCGGCCGCAGAAGTTGTGAATGGCCGCCGAAGTTGAGCGGCGACCGCCGGCTCAGCGTCCCGCGAGCACGGTCGCCGTATCGCTCACCGTGATCTGCGGCGGGTAGAGCCCCATGACGTGGAGCGCTGCGGCGTGGTTCTCGACCGTCGATCCCGCGCAGGCGTCGGCGGCGATCGTGACCCGTGCTCCGGCATCCGCTGCGGCCAACGCGGTCGACAGAACGCAGCAGTCCGTCGACACGCCGGCGAGGACGATGGATGCTCCCCGCCCGACGATCCACTCCAGCTCGTCGCCCCACTTGCCGAAGGTCGGCAGATCGAGGGTCTCCTGCGTGCTCAGGTCGGAGGCTTCGGGCACCAGGTCGAACAGGGGGTCCGTCGGCTGCCGGTCGGCGAACGGCCAGGCCGCGAAGTAGTCGCCCCAGGAGGTCGAGCGGTCAGCCGTCGGCATCCATCTGGTGACGATCACGCGCTCGCCGAACGACGCGGCGAGGGCGCGGATGTTCGGCATCGCCGCGGTGAAGAACGGCGATCCCCAGGCCGAATCGGGCGAGGCGAAGATCACCTGCGGGTCGATCACCACCAACCAGTCCGCGGCCTCGGTCACGCGTCCTGCTCCTGGCGGCGGATCTTCTCGGCCCGCGCGAACCAGGTCACGAGGAACGAGAGCACCAGCGCGAACAGCACGCCGAGGTTCGCGTAGCCCCAGTCCTCTCGCCAGCCGAACAGGTCGAGGAAGTAGCCCTGCCAGTCGTTCCACGGGGTGTCGGGGATCTGGTTCATCACGAAGCCCCAGCCGATCCCGGTCGCGACGAGCATGGTGATGACCGAGACGAGGTCGACGGCGCCGTAGCGTCCGGAGGAATCGAACAGTGCGGCCTCGTCGTAGTCCCTACGCCGGCGCAGGATGTCGGCGATGAGGATGCCGGCCCACGAAGCCATCGGCACGCCGAGCGTGATGAGGAACGACTGGAACGGTCCGATGAAGCTCGTCGCGAAGAAGACGACGAAGATCGTGCCGGCGGTGAGGATCACGCCGTCGACCGCGGCCGCCGCCGGACGCGGAATGCGGATGCCGAGGCTGAGGAGCGTGAGCCCCGAGGAGTAGATGCCCAGCACCGCTCCCGACACGAGCGTGAGGATCGCGACGATGAGGAACGGGAACAGCGCCCAGGTCGGCAGCAGGCTCGCGAGCGCGCCGATCGGATCGGACCCCACCGCGGCGAGGAGGTCGCCGTCGGATCCGGCGAGCAGCAGCCCGAAGGCGACGAGGATGATCGGGGCGACCGCGCCGCCGATCGTGTTCCAGGTGATGATCTGGCCGTCGGAAGAACTGCGCTTCTGATAGCGCGACCAGTCGGCGGCGATGTTGATCCAGCCGAGACCGAATCCGGTCATCACCATGACGAGCGCGCCGATGGTCTGCGCGAGCGTGCCGTCGGGCGCGGAGAGCACGGCATCCCAGCGGATGTGCTGGAAGGTCAGGATC
The DNA here is from genome assembly GCF_044987415.1 of Microbacterium sp. ZW T5_45. Taxonomy (NCBI): domain Bacteria; kingdom Bacillati; phylum Actinomycetota; class Actinomycetes; order Micrococcales; family Microbacteriaceae; genus Microbacterium; species Microbacterium sp. ZW T5_45. The sequence continues at coordinate 43,577 of NZ_JBJDRJ010000024.1, forward strand.
AGGAACAGGAGCGTCATCGCGCCGGTGAGCCAGGTGAGCACCGACTGCAGCCGCATGATCGTGTGATATCCGAGCACCGAGGCCGACACGATGAGCGCGGCGACCGCGATCGTCGCGACGATCTTCACGGCGATGTCGTCGCCGTCGCCGACCCAGCCGAGAGTCCGCAGGATCGTTCCGGTGGCGAGCACAGCGGTGATCGCGAGCGAGGTCTCCCAGCCGATCGAGGTGAGCCACGAGACGATGCCCGGCAGCTTCTGCCCCTGCACACCGAACGCGGCGCGGGAGAGCACCATGGTCGGCGCGGAGCCGCGCTTGCCCGCGATCGCGATGAGCCCGCAGAGGAAGAACGACACGACGATGCCGATGATCGACACGAGCGTGGCCTGCCAGAACGAGATGCCGAAGCCCAGCACGAACGAGCCGTACGACATTCCGAACACCGAGACGTTCGCCGCGAACCATGGCCAGAACAGGTCGCGGGGCTTTGCCGTGCGCTCCGACTCCGGGATGATCTCGATGCCCGCGCGCTCGATGAGCCCGCCCGTGTTCTGCGTCATGTGCTCATCCTGGCACTGCGCACGCGGGGACGGGCGACTGTGTCGCGGACCCGCCGGGCCGCCGGGGCTGCCGGCCGACCGCGCCGTTCTGCGTCAGGCGAAGAACGCCTCGGCCACCTGGGTGAGGTCGTGCAGGTCGGAGACTCCGGCGAGCTCGCGCGCCGAGTGCATCGAGAGGATCGGGATGCCCACATCGACCGTGCGGATGCCGAGACGGGTCGCGGTGATCGGGCCGATCGTCGATCCGCACGGGACGTTGTTGTTCGAGACGAACTCCTGCGTGCGCACTCCGGCGCGCTCGCACCATCCCCGCCATGCGGCCGAGCCGACGGCATCCGTCGCATAGCGCTGGTTGGCGTTCAGCTTGAGGATGGGGCCGGAGCCGAGCACCGGGTGCACGACCGGGTCGTGCTTGCCGACGTAGTTCGGGTGCACCGAGTGGCCGACGTCGCTCGAGAGACACCACGAGTTCGCGTACGCCTGACGGCGCTGCGAGGCGTCGGCGCCGAGCGCGTCGTACACGCGCTCGAGGACGTCCTCGAGGAACGGGCCTGCGGCGCCGGAGCGCGAGTTGGATCCGAGCTCCTCGTGATCGAACGCGGCGAGGATCGAGATCGGACCGCTCACGCGCTCGCCTTGGGCGGTGAGGGCGACGACGCCGGCGTGCACGGAGGCGAGGTCGTCGAGGCGGCCGGAGGCGAAGAACGCGCTGTCCTTGCCGAACACCGCGCCGCGCGCCGAGTCGGCGATCACGACGTCGTAGCCACGGATGTCGGATGCCGAGACCCCCGCGGATGCTGCGAGCTCACCGAGGATGTCGGCCTGAGACGGATCCCCGAGGCCCCAGACCGGCTGGGTCTGGAACTGCTTGTCGAGGGCGAGGCCGCTGTTCGCCTCTCGATCGAGGTGCACGGCGAGCTGCGGAAGGCGCAGCAGCGCACCGGTGTCGGCCAGCACGACCCGCCCGTCGGCGAGAGCCAGGCGTCCGGCGAGGCGCAGTTCGCGGTCCAGCCACGAGTTGAGCAGCGGGCCGCCGTAGACCTCGACCGCGGCTTGCAGCCAGCCGGAGTTGCCCGTCGTCGGCTGCGGCTTGAGCTTGAAGCCGGGGGAGTCGGTGTGCGCGCCGAAGACGTGCGCGGGTGTGGTGGCCGCGGCATCCGTCGGGACGGTCCAGCCGATCGTCGCGCCATCTCGGACGACGACGTAGCGACCGCCCGGCTGCACCGACCAGGCGTCGGCCTCATTCAGACGCGTGAATCCGGCGGATTCGAGGCGTCGGGCCACCTCCTCGGCGGCGTGGTAGCTCGACGGCGAAGCGGCGACGAAATCGGCGAGGTCGTCTGCGTGGGCGAGGGCGGCGGGGGAGACGGGCATGGCTGACCTTCCTGCGGGCGTGCTCCTCCGATCGTAATCGGGTGCGGCCGCGCGGCCTCACCCACCTGTCAGCCCAGCGGCTGGTGCACCTCGGTCAGCAGCTCGTCCTCGCTGGCCTCATCCGGGGTGTTGAGGTAGAGGTTGAACGCTTTGGCCGCGAGGGAGCCGTCACCGCGGTACGACAGGCCTTCCGCGGTGATCCGGGCGTTGATGAGGTCGTGAGCCGCCGTGATCTGGTCGTAGGAGCCCTGCACGCGGGCGACCAGGCAGTCGCGCGCCGGCAGTTCCAGGAGTTCGAGCGGAGCATCCGTCACCGTGCCGGGGGCCACGGGCACGAAGATCGAGAGATCGACGTCGCGCTCGGTGAACTCCTCGTCGTGTTCGATGACGCCGCACGGGCCGATCGGGCTGATCGATCGCTCGGCGAGGATCGGCATGAGACGTGCCCAGAGTTCGGTCTCGTGGGCGTAGCTCGGAACCGTGCCGCGCAGGGCGATGACGGTCATCGCGGGGACAGTGGTGCGGGTGAGGGTGATGGACATGAGGTCTTCTCCGTTGTCGAGCATGCGGGTGATGAGAGAGACACGTGCCTTGGCTGCGTGCAGCTCGTCGGCGAGGGTCGCGCGCTGCTGATGCAGGGCGCGAGTCCAGGCCGGTCTGCCGCGGGCGGCGAGGAGGATGCCGATGGCGGAGACGCCGAACCCGACATCGCGCAGATTGCGGATGTCGGCGGCGTCCGCGAGCTGATGCATCGTGTAACGCCGGTATCCGGATGACGGGTCGATGGACGCGGGCACCAGGACTCCCTGGGAGTCGTAGTGGCGCAGCATCCGCACCGACAGCCGGCTCAGCGAACTGAATCGGCCGATCGTCATGAGCTCGGGGATCTCGGTCATACGACCATGGTCGCGTCTCACACGGTGTGAGGGTCAAGAACGAGGTTCGTTCGTGTCGTCTGCCTGCATTCCGTGTGGCTCAGCGGGGGCGTCGGGAATCATCCCGGTATTTCGGTGTTCGGGTTGCTGATCTGGGGATTCTTGGGGTGGGAATGTCGGTGGTCGGGTGTTCACTGGGGGTATGAACCCGATCACGGATGCTGCTCTCGGCAAGGCTGTTGATGGCCTGCGTGAGGTGCTGTCCGGGGACGTGCTGGCGGGGTTGTCGGACGAGGATCGGGCGGTCGTGTTGCGCCGGTTGGGGGAGATCGGCCGGTTGACGGATGCCGTGACGGTCGAGGCCGTTGGGTGTGCGGATGTGGAGTTCGGTCATCGGTTCGGATGCGCGGGGATGAATGAGTTGTTGCAGCGGGCGTTGTTGACGGATGCGGCGTCGGCGGGGAAGACGATCCGGGTCGCGGCGGCGGTCCGGCGGGATCTGAGTTTGTCGTCGGGGGATCGTCTTCCGGCGAAGTGGCCGCTGCTGCGGGAGGTCCTGTTGGACGGGGTGATCGGGGTGGCGGGGTTTCTCGCAGCGATCGGCCCGTTGGAGGCGATCCAGGACAGGTTGCGCCCGGAGGACCGGTTGGCGGCGGATGAGCTGTTGGCGGGCTTCGCACGCGGATACCGGGATACGGACGCGGGTGGGGACGGTGAGGGTGCGGCTGGCGTCGATGGTGATGGAGATGGCGCGGGTCTCGAGGGTGAGCACGCCGGCGAGGCGAATGCCGATGGCGATGCTGGCGACGGCTCGGGCGCGGACGCCGGTACGGGTGGTGGGCGGCAGGGTCCGCCGGCGACGCCGGGGGAGTTGCGCAACGCTGCACAGTATCTCGCGGCGGTGTTGGATCCGGATGGGGCGGAGCCGAAGGACAGGGATGCGTCGTCGCGGCGGTTTGTGAGGATCGGGGCGGCGAAGAACGGCTTGCACTCGATCACGGGGAATCTGTTGCCGGAGGTCGCTGCGCAGTTGCAGTTGATCTTCGACGCGTACAACAACCCGAAAGTCGGCGGGGCACCTGTCCCGGCAGGTGTCCGGTTCTCTCCCTCGGACGGGGAGTCCGCGCGAGAGGGCGAATGCGGCGAGTCCGATTCGGAATCCGAGCACAGCGAGGCAATGCCGGACACGTCACGCCTGGATTCCCGGGATGCGGGGATGAAGCGGCACGACGCTCTCGCCGCCGCGCTCGGCATCGCCGCACGGCACGAGGACACCCCGTCTCTGGGTGGGGCGTCGCCGACGCTCGTGGTGCACGTGAACGTGTCCGATCTCGCCACAGGGTCCGGGTGGGCGCGGATCCCGGGTGCTCCGGGAACGGACAACGGGTCCCTCGCCCACGTCCCGGTCTCTGTTGCGACCCACACGGCATGCACGGGGGCGATCCAGCGGGTGCTGATGGATGAGGGCAGGATCGTGGGGATCAGTGTCACCGACCGGATCTTCACGGTCCATCAGCGCCGGGCGATCATCCTGCGGGATAAGGAGTGTCTGATCCCGGGGTGTCATGTGCCGGCGTCGTGGTGCGAGATCCACCATGTGACCGAGCATGCTCGGGGTGGGCCGACGCATACGGACAACGGGGTCCCGTTGTGCTGGTGGCATCACCGGTCGTTGGACACGTCCGGGTGGGAGATCCGCATGCACCATGGGGTGCCCGAGATCCGAGGTCCGGGCTGGTGGGACCCCTACCGCAGGTGGCGCACCCCACGACCCATCCTCCAACCTGTTCACACCGCCCGGACCGGCTGATGGTGCGCTGCCGCTGCGACCTGTCGCGCCGAATGTCGGCGTCACCTCTGCCGCGCCGGATGGGCGAGCTTCGCTGACTTCTCAGAAGATGCTGACGAGCAGATGCCGTTCCGCCTCGGCGGCGCGGCGGTGGGCATCCCGCACCAGTGCGAAGGCATCCGCCAGCTCACCACGAAGCTGCGACGGTTCGTCTTTCCAGATCGAGGGGGTCACGCCCGCGCGCGCGAACTCGGCGAAGTCGGCACCGGCGAGCGCCGCATTCAGATCGAAACCGTCGAGCGCACCGATGATCGGGCCGAGCTCGTCGAACTCCGTGCATCCGACGTAGTCGTCATCGTCGACGACATGGACGCCGACGACGGCCTCACTCAGCGGCTCTCCGTCGATGGGGTCGCTGGCGAGAGCTCCGGTGAGAAGGAAGTGCAGGCCGTCCCACAGTTTGTCCACGTATACCGTGGCGGTGTCGCCCGTCTCGAGCGCCTCCAGCGCTTCAACGAGATCCGCGCCGTCGAGTTCGAGCAGCCGGTCGAGCGTCGCATCGTCGATCAGCGTGTACGCGGCTTGCATGGCGGTCCCCCTCAGCGGAAGTCGACGAGGCCGGCGTGCGCCGCGGTCACGAGGATCTGCACACGGTCGCGCACGTGCCACTTGACCATGATGCGACCGAGATGCGCCTTCACCGTGCCCTCCGACACGATCAAGGACTGCGCGATCTCGGCGTTCGACATGCCCTGCGACAGACGGTCGAGCACATCGGCCTCCCGCTCGGTGAGCGGCTCGAGCGCGTCGGCGGCTCCCGCGGCCGGCTCTGTCGTCCGCACATGCTTCACAAGCAATGAGGCGATCCGCGGTGACAGAGAGCTCTGGCCGTTGAAGACCTCACGCACCCCCGTCACGATGCTCTCGGCCGTCGAGTCCTTGAGGAGATAGCCGGATGCTCCCGCGCTCAGCATCGGCAGCACGGTGTCGCTCCCGTCGAGGGTGGTGACCGCGAGGATCCGCACCTCGGGCCAGCGCTCCGAAATCGCCGCCGTCGCCTCGATGCCGTTCATCTCGGGCATCTGCACGTCCATCATCACGACGTCCGGAAGGTCGTGGGAGAGGAACTCGATCGCGTCGAGTCCGTTGTCGGCCTGACCGATGACGTCGATCTCGGGATCGCGGGCGACGAAGTGTGCGAGCGCAGACCGCACCAGGGGGTCGTCATCGACGATCAGGACTCGGATTTCCGGCATGAACAGAGCCTAACGGCCGAGGGCGAGAGGTCGAGGCGAGGTCTAGACCTTCGTCTAGTCAGATGTGGCCTCAAGCCAGATGTGGAGGCGCGAAGAAGCCGAGAAGATCAATATGTACTTCGACAAAAGACCTAATTACGGAGGTGAATCACTATGACTTTCTGGGAACAGCTCGCTCGCCTTTTCGGTGCGATTCGCTAATTGTAACTGGCGGATAGGACATACTGAAGCCATGCCGTTCGGTCGAACGACCCGGGATGACCCCGGCATTCTCCGCCTTCGCCGGGGCGAACGTTTGAATGCCTTCGAACGAATCGTCGTCCTGGCCTTTATCCTCGCCGTGTCTGCGATTGATGTTTTCGGACTTCTCTTCACGCCGGGCGTGGATCCCCTCGCAACATCGCTCAGCATCGCGTCGACTGCGGTGTTCGCGTTCTACCTCTGGTGGCCTCTCGTGGCTACCGCGGTCCTCGGCGCGATCTTCGCGCTGTCGTTCGCAGTCGGCACTGACTCGTCGGTTCTCTTCGCATCGGCTCTAGCCGCTGGCATGGTTCTGCGCCTGGGGTCGATCACACTGGTACTTGCCTATGGAGGGGGCTTTCTCGTCGCCGTCGGCCTCGTTGCATACGGTGACACCGACGTTCGTGTGAACGTCGGCATCTACCTCTTAGTGGCTGCGATTGCGGGAGCTATTGGATTCGCGCTGCGTGTGGCTTCTGCACGCGGACGCAAGCTCGAATCGGATCTCGCCGACGCTGCAGAGCACGCCGCCGAACAGGAGCGCCAAGCGGTCCTCGCCGAGCGGCGCTGGATCGCCGGAGAACTCCACGACAGCATCGCCCACCACCTCACGGTGGTCTCATTGCACGTCCAGATGCTCGACGACCCGACCGTCAGCTCGGAATCGCAGGAGGCCATCCGCGTCGCGGCACGCAAAGCCATGGCCGACCTCCGCTTCGTCATCGAACTGGCGGATGACGGCCCTCGCTCGACGGGCATGCCGACAGGCGACCTCGACTCCGCTGTGCAGGAGGCGCGCGCCGAGATCGAATCCGCGGGACATCCCGTGGTCAGTGAGGGTGACCCGCGGGACGAACGCATTCCCCGCGTCGCCGAGATCGCCTTCGCCCGTATCGTCCGCGAATCCGCGACGAACATCCTCAAGCACGCGGGCCCCGGTACCGTCACGATGAGCATCCGCATCGACGACGACGCCGTCGAGCTGGCGATCCTCAGCCCGATACCGACGACTCCCCGCCGAGACCTTCCGTCCAGCGGCACCGGTCTCAACCGGATGGCCGAACGGGTTCTGGGCGCGAGTGGCGAGTTCAGCGCCGGCCCCGAGGGCGACGAGTGGCGGGTCTACGCACGACTTCCGCTCAGCTGACCGCAGGCTCATCGCCCGTCGAGACGTTCCGATCGGGTACCGATCGACAGCAACCCGCGAAAACTAGACGAAAGTCGGTATATCTTTCAACGTTCGGCACTAGGGTCGCTTCCCCTCGCCCGCATAATCTGGAATCTCCCCAGATAAAGCGTCCCCAGCGCTGCGATCGCGAGCGTGATCCCTAGGCTTCGAACTACTACGCTCGCGATCGCGAATCTGGTTAACGGGGATCTTCGCGTCGTCGGCCGGGCTGAACCCACATCGCCGGCCTCACATCGATGGATGCCGGTGCCGACAGCATCCGTGCGCCGCATGCAGCCGCACGGCGCCGCATCCGATTCCACCGCCGAGGTCGTGCTCCTGCGCGAGGGCTGGACCGACGACGCCCGCGCGCAGCGCGAAGCGGGCACGGAAGACGCCGTTTCATGACCCGTTCCGGTGGAGCAGGTGAACGCCGTCTGAACTCTTGCACGCCGCGCACGAATTCCGTCGTCGTCCTGAGAGAGTCGAGCGAGGAACCCGCCTGCACACGAAAGATCCCCCAATGACGCTCCGTGCCCCCTCGGCTTCCGCCGACGACCAGAGGTCCCCATGGGCACCGTGCTGATCCGCCCGCCAGGGCATCGCCGCGACGTCGCGCTGCGCCCCGCCGCCACCGCGATGGTGTGGATCGGCGAGGGCCAGCGACACGAGATGATCGCAGTGCCGGGGGTCTCGCTCGCCGACGACGACGTGCTCGTCGCGGTGGAGATGTCGACCATCTGCGCCGACGACCTCACCGCCGTCCACAGCCGACACGGCGCCGCACCGCGCGTCCCCGGGCACGAGAGCGTCGGACGCGTGATCGCCCTCGGCGACCACGGGGCCCTGACGGTCGACGGCACGGCTCTGCGGATCGGCGACCGCGTCGTATGGTCGACGACGATCGCCTGCGGACGCTGCCCGCACTGCGCAGACGGCTTCACCCAGAACTGCGTCGACGGATCCCGGTACGGCGAGGATCGGATCGGCGCGCACGGAGAGCTCAGTGGCACCTTCGGAACCCACGTGCAGCTGCGACGCGGCACCGCGATCGTCCGCGTGCCCGAGACGCTTCCGGCCGCGGTGCTGGCGCCGGCCTCCTGCGCAGCGGCGACGGCAGTCGCGGCGCTCCGCCGGGTCGGTCACGACCTCGACGGGCATTCCGTGCGCGTCCACGGCGCATCGCTGACCGGACTCGCCGCCGCGGCGATCGCTGCGGAGCAGGGCGCGGTCGTGGAGATCGTCGAGCCCGATCCGGCTCGACAGGAGTGGGCGCGCAGGTTCGGTTCGACAGAGCTCGACGCCGCTCCCGACATCGTCATCGTCACCACTGCGGATGCCGTGTCGGCGGCGATCCGCGGCGTCGCGGTCGCCGGCACCGTCGTCCTCGTCGGCCGGCAGCTCCCGGGTGAGCCCGCGACCATCGACGCCGCCGATCTCGCTGCGCGACTCGTCACGATCGTCGGCGTCCACGACGCCTCGGCGCGGGATCTCACCGATGCGGTCGCCTTCCTCTCGGGCCGTGGTCGGGCCTATCCCTTCGCGGATGTCGTCGGCGATGTCCGACCGCTGGGCGATCTCGACGCCGCTCTCGTCGCAGCATCCGTCGCCCGCACCCCGCTACGCGTCGGCGTGATCCCCGGGTGAGCTGCTCACCTGCGGTTTCGTCGTACGCCTCATGATCGGGCTCGGCATCGTCCTGCTGATCGTCTTCCTCGTGAGCGAGCGACGCCGCCGTGTCGCTGCGGCGGACGACAGCGCCCTCACGAACGCCGCGGCCCCACGGGCCTGACCGACTCCAGGTGGAACGCGAGCAGGCGCACGGCGGCCGCCGTCGCCTCGTCGATGACCTCGCCAGGGTCGCCGGTCAGCGCGAGGGAGCGATGACCGAGCCCTTCACGCGTCGCCCACCCCAGGTGCACGGTCCCCGGCGGGTGACCGCCGTCGGGCCCGGGGCCGCCGACGCCGGTCGTCGACACGCAGATATCGGCGTCGAAGAGTTCGAGCCCTCCTGACGCCAGTTGCTGGGCACACGACACCGAGCATGGATCGGTCCCTGGTGTCACCCCGAGCACCCGTTCCTTCACATCGGTGAGGTAGGCGACGATCCCGCCGGCGAACCAGGTTCCGGCATCCTCGCCCGCTCCGACTGTGTTGGCCAGCCGGCCCGAGGTCAGCGACTCGACCACGCACACCCGCAGTCCTCGGTCGACGGCGATCTCGCTCACTCTCCGCAGCTCCTCCATCGGCGTCCTATCGCGAGATGCTCTCGACCGTCTCGCCGGTCTCCGACGCGGCCATCGACAGCGCGACATCGGCCTGGCTGACGATCCCCACCAGGCGGTGCTCCTCGATCACCGGCAGTCTGCGGATCTGATGCTCACGCATCAACTCGAGGGCGACGTGCATATCGTCATCGGCCGCCACGTACACGGGCGTGCCCTTGGCGAGCGCCCCGGCCGGCGTGGTCTCCGGATCCATACCCATCGCCACCGCACCGACGACGATGTCGCGGTCGGTCAGCATACCCTTCAGGCGGCTGTCCTCGCCGCAGATCGGCAGGGCACCGACGTCGAGGTCCGCCATGACGGATGCCGCGATGCGCAGCGAGTCGTTCACCCCGATGCACCGGGGGCTGGCCGTCATGATCTCGCGTGCTGTGGTCATCGTCTCGTCTCCTTCGTCGCAAACCTGGCTTCCTTGCTCGGCACAGTAGAACGCCCACTTCGCCCGCGCAGGGTCATTGACAAGCCGCGGAGCGCTCGCCACACCCCGTGGCTCGCTCTGGCCTTCCGGGGAAGAGTCGCGTCGGAGCGAGCGACTACTCCGATCGCGGCTCGGGAGCCGACCCGATGGTGGGACCGGGCGCCGCCTCCGCCTCGTTCGACCCGACGGGGTCGGTGGAATCGGCCCCTGCTCCCGTCGATGCGGGGGAGGGAGCCTCCGCAGCATCCTTCGACGCCGCAGCATCCTCTGAATAGTCCGGCCGCTCGCCCTGCAGCGGCTGGTCCGAGTACTCCCCGCCGAGCCGACCGCCGTAGGGGCGGCCATGGTCGGCGAACTCCTCACGGCCGAACACGAGCGTCCACGGTCCTGCGGTGAAGCGTGCGCCGGTGCGCAGCGTCTCGGTGCGCTCGTCGCCGTGGGTCGCGTCGACTCCGGCGCTGGCGTTCATCTCGCCCTCGCCATGCAGCACGAGCACGTACTCGTCACGCTCGTCGTGAGTGACGGTCGCGTGCACCGAATCGGTGTCCGGCAGGACGAGCTCATTGCCCTCCGCCGACCCGATGCGCACGAGATCGGCCTCGAGCGGGAACTCCCTGCGCTCGCCGTCGCGCGTGATGCGGAGATGCGGGTGACCGGCGCCCCACTCGGCGTGTGTGGTCGTCGGGGTGTAACCCTCTTCGGGCCTGTCGTCGATGTGGCGTCCGTCTTCGACGTGTCCGTCCATGGCAGTCGACCTCCTCAGTCTCGATCGCCGACCATATCCGGACCGCAGCGGAGGGAAAAGGGGCTTGACTTCAGTCGGAGCGATCCTCGAGGGATCCCTGATGCCCGGGGGCATCGCCGCTGGCCAGCATGTCTTCCGTCAGCAGCGTGATGCCCCCGCTGGAACTCGCGGAGTTCGCCATCGCGGAGATCCATTCCGCGCGCAGTGCAGGCGGGTTCGGGTCGTCGAAGACGAATCGCAGGGGGATCGACGGATGCAGCCAGATCGTGGAGCGCCCTGGCGGCTCACCCTCGGGATGTCGCCAGGACAGCGTGAAGCTCTCGTTGCGTCGGAGTTTCGTCGCGATCACGACCTTCAGATGGGCGAGTGCGAGATCGTCGATCTGAATGGGTTCGTCTTCGTCGTCGTAAAAGAGCATTCCCATGAACGTCTACGCTACGGAGAAGGGGAGTATTCCGATAGCCCAAGCTGTCGGAAGGCACAGAGTCGAACCGAGGAGAGTCGGACCCATGGGCAAGTTCATCTACGAGGGCGGCGTGAAGACAGAGATCGAGGATCGCGCTCTCACCCACCTTCAACTCGTCATCACGGCGAAGCTGAGGCGCGGGGAGCCCTTCCCGTTCAGCTGGCGCGAGGACCCCAGCGTCGGCGGTGGCCGCACCACCGTGTGGATCCAGCCGGGCAGCTCGCTCGTGTTCAAGTACTTCGGCAGTCGTCAGCCCTCGGTGAACCGCGCGTGGATCGAGGCGCTGGCATTCACCGCCAACGCGCCGGCGGGTCTCTACCTGGTCCCCGAACCGCAGGACTCGGGCGATGCGCTCGGTACCTCGGAGGTGCCGATCAACCCGCCGCTGTGAGGCTGTCGTAGCGGATGCACACCGGGGTCTGTCAAGGCCCCTGTGCGCCCGCGGCCGCTCGGGCAACGTGGGCGTCTCACGAATCGAACGATATCGAACGAAGGTGAGACCATGACCGATGCCTCCGACCCCCGTCACGCCCACCGTGAAGAGGGCTTTCCCTCGCAGCACCAGGATCAGCCGGGCCACATCGATGAGATGAGTCCGACACCCGACCACGGCGAGTCCAGCTACACCGGGCACGGCAGGCTCGAGGGCCGCCGCGCCCTCATCACCGGCGGCGACTCCGGCATCGGTCGTGCCGTCGCGATCGCCTTCGCACGGGAGGGAGCGGACGTCGCGATCGTGCACCTCCCCGAGGAGCAGGCGGATGCCGACGAGACCGTCGCGCACATCCGACGCGCCGGTCGCAACGGCATCAGCCTGGCCGGCGACATCCGTGACGAGGAGTTCGCCACGGGCATCGTCTCCCTGACTCGGCAGCAGCTGGGCGGGCTCGACGTCCTCGTGCTGAACGCCGGCTACCAGCACGACATCGACGGCTTCGCGAGCCTCGAGACCGAACGCATGCGCCGCGTGTTCGCGACGAACCTCGAAGGGATGCTGTTCACGGCGAGAGCGGCGCTGCCGGACCTCGACGCCGGCGCGAGCATCATCGTGACGGCATCCGTGCAGGCCTACAACCCGTCGCCCGGCCTCATCGACTACGCCATGACGAAGGCCGCCCAAGTCGCGTTCGTGAAGGCCCTCGCCGAAGAGGTGGGCCCGCAGGGCGTGCGGGTCAACGCGGTCGCTCCGGGGCCGGTCTGGACCCCGTTGATCCCGGCCACCGGGTGGGATGCCGAGCGTCTGGCGACGTTCGGCAAGGACACGCCGCTGGGTCGCGCGGGGCAGCCCGCCGAGCTCGCCGGGGCGTACGTCTACCTGGCGTCGGACGAGTCGTCGTACACGTCCGGTTCGGTGCTCGCTGTCACCGGGGGCAAGGCCCTCTGACCCTCGCACGACCGTGCACGCGTGGCCGCACGCTCGGGCGCGTGCGGCCATGCGCCGCCCACGCCCGCGCGTAGGCTGATCGGGTGCAGAAGGCGTCATCCGGAACCCTCGTCGGCGTGGCGCTCGTCGTCGGATCGTGTCTGTCGCTGCCGTTCGGGGCAGCCGTCGCTGCGCAGCTCTTCCCGGCGCTCGGATCCTGGGGTGTCACGGCGCTCCGGGTGGGGATCGCGGCGGTCCTGCTGCTCGTCATCGTGCGTCCGCGGGTGCGCGGCTGGACGCAGCAGCAGTGGCTGGCGGCGCTTCTGTTCGGCTTCTCGCTCGCTGCCATGAACGGCTCGTTCTACGCCGCGATCGAGCGCATCCCGCTGGGGCCCGCGGTCGCGATCGAGTTCCTCGGCCCGCTCGTCCTCGCCGCCGTGCTCACCCGCCGCCTCGGCGATGCGCTATGGGTCGCTGTGGCCGTGGTGGGGATGGCGCTGCTCGGCGTCGACGGGATGATCGGCGCGGCCGGACTCGACCCGATCGGCGTGCTGTTCGCGCTCATCGCGGCGGCATTCTGGGCGATGTACATCCGCACCAGCGCGAGGGTCGGCGCCCTGATCCCCGGACACGGCGGACTCGCGATCGGCCTCGCCGTCGCCGCCGTGCTGCTGCTGCCCTTCGGTGTGCCCGCAACGGTCACGGCCGCCGGCGAGCCGCGGCTGCTGCTGCTCGCCCTGATCACCGCGGTGCTATCGTCGGTGATCCCGTACACCTTCGAACTCGCCGCACTTCGGCGCCTGCCGCAGCGGGTGTTCGGGGTGCTGCTGAGCCTCGAGCCCGCGTTCGCGACGCTCGCCGGATGGCTGATCCTCTCGCAGGACGCGACCGTCCTGCGCATGGTCGCGATCGGTCTGGTGATCGCGGCGAGCATCGGCACCACTGTCGGCGCCCGCCGCGATCGTCGGGACGAGGGCCCGTTCACCGCCCCCATCCCGCTGCCGGACTGATGCGCGGCTCAGACCGTCGCAGGTAGGATCCTCGCCGCGGTCAGACTCTCGCGGGCTCGGGGAGCGGATGCCGTCGCCGCAGGACCACCCGCTGCACCAGGGTCCACACGACCGTGACCGTGAGGTAGAGGGCCGCGGCGAGCGGAACGAACACCGCGAACACCGCGGTCAGGTAGTGCAGCGCGCTCATCGCGCGCAGCATCCCTGGGGAACCCATCGGGGAGTCATCGCCGGGAGTCGGGGGCGGCGTGAACACCCGCCGGGTGATGTCGGCGACGACGATCACGATGATCAGCAGCACGCCGTAGGCGAGCAGTGTCGGCAGCTGGAACGGGCCTGCGGTCAGCATGTGGACGAGGCTCGTCCCGAGCGGCGCTCCGAAGAGATCGTGCGTGAGCAGGTCGTTCGGATGCCCGGCGATCTCGGGCCGGAGGAACAGCGTGTAGAGCAGACCGACGACCGGTGCCTGCGCGAGCACCGGCAGCATGCCGGCGAACGGCGAGGTGTTCTCGGAGCGATACAGCGCGAGCATCTCGCGCTGCAGTCGTTCCGGGTTCTTCTTGTGACGGCGCTGCAGTTCGCGAAGTCTCGGCGCGAGTCGCGCCCTGGTCTGCTCGGCTTTGGCCTGCGAGATCCCGACGGGGATCAGCAGGGCTCGGACGAGCAGGGTGACGAGGACGACCGCCAGTGCGGCGGCAGATGCTCCGGCGAGAGGCTCGAGAAGCGAGGAGAGTCCTGCGAGCGCCCCGTAGGCGGTATCGAGGAGCCAGGCGAGGGGAGGGAAGGTGAAGATGTCCAACAGAGGTCCGTTCGGTCGGCGGGAGGGGTCGGCGAAGGCCGCGCAGTCCCATCGAGGACGGGCTACGCGGGAACGGCGACTCCCGGCGCACGAGGACGTGGATGACCTGCGGCATCCGGATCGCTCTGCGTGAGCAGGACTCCGACATCGATCGCCCGCTGCGGATGCGGGGCATCGGATCTGCCGAGCGGGGCCGCGGTCAGAGCGACCGCGATCGTGAGGACGGTGACGGCGACGAGGGCGATCGCGACGCCGAGGGCGGTCGCGTCGGGCATCGACACCAGTCCGAGAGCAGCCGCGACGAAGCCCAGCATCCCGCTGAACCACTCGCTCATGCGCGCTCCTCTCCGGGGAGAGGCTATCACCGCGGTCACACTCGGTCCGGGCTGTGCGCTGCGGGCGTAACGTCGAAGCATGAGTCTCTTCGACCTCGAGCATCCGATCGTCCTCGGCCCGTTCGGCGGCCTCTCGTCCGTGGCGCTCGCAGCCGCGGTCAGCGAGGCCGGTGGCCTCGGATCGTACGGTCTGTACGGGTACGACGGCGCGCGCATCCGCTCGACGGTCGCAGCCCTGCGCGCCACCACGTCGAAGCCCATCGCCGTCAACATCTGGCTTCCCGCGGGCGATGAGGTCGCACCGAACGCGCAGCATGCGATCTTCGCGCAGGCTCTCGAGCCCTTCTACGACGCCGTCGGCGTCGAGGTGCCTGCTCGCCCCGACAGTTACCTGCCCTCGCTCGAGGATCAGCTCGACGCGATCTGGGAGACGGCGCCCGAGGTGCTCAGCGTGGTGTTCGGGGTGCCGTCGACCGAGGTCGTCGACGAGGCGCATCGCCGCGGCATCCGTGTGGTCGGCACCGCGACGACGGTCGCCGAAGCGGTCGCCCTCGCGGATGCCGGCGTCGACGCGGTCGTCGCCACCGGGGCCGAGGCGGCCGGGCACCGGGTGTCGTTCCTGAAGCCGGCTGAGGACTCGCTGGTCGGCACCTTCGCTCTGGTTCCCCAGGTCGTCGACGCCGTCGGCGTGCCGGTCATCGCGGCCGGCGGCATCGCCGACCGGCGCGGCGTCGCGGCCGCCTTCGCGCTCGGCGCATCGGGAGTGCAGGTCGGCACAGCGTTCCTCGCCACCGCCGAGTCGGCTGCGACAGAGGCGCACCGTGCCGCGATCCGCCGCACGGCGGCCGACGAGACCGTGCTCACCCGGGCCATGAGCGGGCGGCTCGCACGCGGCGCGCGCAACCGTGCGGTGCGGGC
This sequence comes from Microbacterium sp. ZW T5_45, assembly GCF_044987415.1. Taxonomy (NCBI): domain Bacteria; kingdom Bacillati; phylum Actinomycetota; class Actinomycetes; order Micrococcales; family Microbacteriaceae; genus Microbacterium; species Microbacterium sp. ZW T5_45. The sequence goes on from NZ_JBJDRJ010000024.1 coordinate 59,181, forward strand.
GATCGAGGCGAGCGGAACCATCGCTCCCTTCCCGATGCAGAACTGGCTGACGGGGCGGTTCCGCGCTGCGGCCGGCGAACACGGCCTCGGCGAGCTGCAGTCGCTGTGGATGGGACAGGCGGCGCCGCTCGCGCGGGGAACGACCGCCGGCGAGGTCTTCTCAGAGCTCGTGGCCGGAGTGCCCGCGCCGCATGACCGATGATGGATCACAGGTGATGCCGGTGCCCGCGTCCGCGAGGCGTTTCTGATCCATCATCCTCCGGCTGCGGGTCCGCGGAGGCCTCAGAGGATGACGGTCGAGCGGCCGTGCACGATCACGCGGTCCTCGGCGTGCCACTGCACGGCGCGCGCGAGCACAAGGCGTTCGACATCGGCGCCACGGCTCTGCAGCTCGGCGGCGGACTCGGAGTGCGTGACGCGGGTGACGTCCTGCTCGATGATCGGCCCCTCGTCGAGGTCGGCCGTGGCGTAGTGCGCGGTGGCACCGATGAGCTTGACGCCGCGGTCCTTCGCGCGCGCATAGGGGTTCGCGCCGATGAAGGCGGGCAGGAACGAGTGGTGGATATTGATCACCGGGGCCTCGAGCCGGTCGATGAAGTCGTCGGTGAGGATCTGCATGTAACGGGCGAGCACGACGAGGTCGACGTTGCCGCGCAGCAGTTCGAGCTGACGCTCCTCCATGGCCTTCTTATCGCCCGAGGGGATGTGCACGAACGGCACGCCGAAGGAGCGTACGGATTCGGCGAGGTCGGGGTGGTTCGAGACGACCATGGTGATGTCGATGTCGAGCTGGCCGCGCTGCGTGCGCCACAGCAGCTCCATGAGGCAGTGGTCGTACTTCGAGACGAAGATCGCGACGCGCTTGCGGCGCGAGGTGTCGTGCAGCGACCACTCCATGCCGAAGCGCTCGGCGACCGCTGTGATGTCGGCCTCGAGCGCGGGGCGTGCGGCGGCGAGCCCCGGCAGGTGGATGACGGTGCGCTGGAAGAAGCGTCCGCCCTCGGAGTCGGTGGAGTGCTGGTCGAGCGAGATGATGTTCGCACCGTGCTGGGAGAGCACACCGGCGACGGCGGACACGATGCCGGGCTGGTCGTCGCAGGCGATGAGCAGGCGGGCGGTATCGGGCTGAGACATGGGGGCTCCTCGAGGGTGTGCATCGATTCTGCCGTTTTCGCGCGTGCCGGGCGAATCGACTCCTACCCTGGAGGGATGGATGCCGTCGCCACGATGCTCGACGCCGCACGCGCGGCGCTCGTCGGAGCACCCACGGAGGGTCTCGGCGAGGAGCGCGAGTCGCGCTGGCGAGGTCGTCGCATCGTCAAGATCGGTCAGGCGTGGCATCTTGGCGTGCTGCTGCTCACCGACACACACGCACTCGCCACGGCGGAGGTGCTGCGGGCCGCCGAGCTCGGACGCCGCGGGTACACCGCCGAGTCCGCCCGTGAGCGCGCCGAGCGCCGCGCCGAGGCGCTCAAGGGCGGCTTCGACGAGGGCGAGGTCGCGCACGTCGGCTGGAGCGTGATCGACGTCGCCGCCGTCGACGCCGGCGGTTCGTCGGGGCCGCTGGCAATGATGGACGGCGTGCCCTCTGTCCGGTGGAGCACGGCAGGCGGATGGATGCCGTTGCAGGCATATCTCCGAGAGCGGGTCGAGCTGCTCGTGGGATCCGGTCGGCTCTAGGCGAAGGTCTCCGCGAAGCGGCGCAGCAGGGCGGCACCCTCGGTGACGGATGCGGCGAGGATCTTCCCCTGTACGAGGTCGAACTCCTCGGGGTCGAAGTAGCCCGTGGTTCGGTAGAACGTCATGCGGTCGGCGAAGTCCCGCGGCGTGGGCTCGGGGTGGAACTGCGCCGTGTAGAGGTGGGTCCCGACGCGATAGGCCTGCACGGGGCAGTCGTCGTTGGTCGCGAGCAGCACGGCCCCCTCGGGCACGTCGAGCGCACTCTCCTTGTGCGCCGTGAACACCGTGAGCGCCGGAGCGCTGGGGCCGAACACCGGATCGACCGCACCGTCGGGGGTCGTGCGGATGACCGTCGCGCTGGCCGACTCCGGTGTGAGGTTCCCGACCTCGCCGCCGAGCATCCGCGTGACCACGCCGATGCTGAAGCACGTGAAGAACGCGGCGATCCGCGCCTGCGCGGCTTCACCGGCGATGCTCTCGAGGTCGGCCTCGACGCGGAGCTGCACGGCGGACTTCTCGCGATCGCCGACGTTGTAGGGAGACCCGCCGATCACCACACCTCGATAACGGGAGAGGCGCTCGAGGTCGAGCGGTTCATCGAGCAGGTTCAGGCGATCGACGACGTCGACGCCCAGTGCCCGACGGAACGATGCGTGCTCGGCATCCGCCGCCCCGACCTCGGGGCGCACGCAGACGTAGAGGAGCGAGGGCACCCGGAGATTCTAACGAGCAGATGCCGATCGGCCGGATTCGGTGTCACCGGATGTCCGAGGCGGGAGTCACCGGGAGGAGTTCGCGGTGCGCCCGCGGACGATCCCGACGAAGGTCTCGACATCGGGCGTCGTGCGGTCCCGTGGCCAGGCGAGCGCGACCGTCGATGTCGGACCGTCGGTCAGTACGCGGTGGTCGACGTCCTTCCGGTGGTGCAGTCGAGCGAGCGACATCGGGACGATCAGGATGCCGACACCGGACGCCGCGGTCGCGATCGCATCACCTGTCGTCAGCGGGGCGAACGTCGCGACCTTCGCGTCCGGCAGCTCGAGGGCAGGAAGTGCATCGTCGAGGAGCGGGATCACGACCTCGCCGGCGAGGTCGTCGCGCGTCAGGTCGTCCGCGGCCAGCAGGTGCGAATCGATGGAGGCGACCACCACGGGCAGTTCGTCGTACAGGGCGATGACGTGGAGTGATGCGGTGTCGGCATCGTCGAGCGGAAGGCGCACCAGGGCGGCGTCGACCCCATCGAGCGCCGAGAGCTGCTCAGCGAGCTCGACCGGGACGAGTTCCAGCGGGACGTGCGGCATCCGCTGCTTCCACGCGTCGATCCACTTGCCCGGCGTGGCTCCGGCCACCGCGCCGAGGCGGAAGGTGCGGGGCTCCTCGGGAGTGGTTACGGGGGCATCGAAGACGACCGGCTTCTTCTTCGGCTTCTGCGCCTGGGCCTTCTGCCGCGGGGCCGCCGCTGCCTTGCCCTTGCGCGCGGGACCGGAGGGGCGGGAGGGGCGCCGCGGCAGAAGGCC
>NZ_JBJDRJ010000025.1:0-60650 GCF_044987415.1 Microbacterium sp. ZW T5_45
CGGGGATCGAGCGGCTCGTTCTTCGTCACCGCTCAATCCGAGCCCAGAAGTGTCACCACCAAGAACCCCGAAACCGTCACCGATGTCCTGATCCAGAAACGTCACCGATGTCCTGCGACATGACACCTCTCATCTACGTGAATGAGAGGGGGCGTCGTAGCCCAGTGGGGGCGTCGGCATAGCCCTCGCGGGGCCACCTGGGTGGCACACAGCGGCGCCGGCATGAGGACGCGAGGCGCGACACCAGCGGATGCGCGCGGAGCGCCGGCTCATTCCGGCTCGTAGCCGATCAGCCAGCGGATGCCGTAGCGGTCAACGACCGAGCCGTCGACCCCGCCCCAGGGGCGCGCCTGCAGCGGGTCCATCACCCGCCCATCGGCGGCGAGCGCGTCGAACCAGCGGGTGAGCGTCACGGCATCCGCCGTTCCGAGCAGCGACAGGAACATCCCGCTCATCTGCACCGCGTCGTCATCGGCTCCCGCATCGGCGGCCGCGAGAGCGACCGGCCCCGCCAGCTGGCCGTGGGCGATCGCGTCACCAGGGCCGTCATGTCGACCCATCTCGGCATACGTCCACGCGCTCACCTCGCCGCCGAACACGGACGAGTAGAGCTCCAGCGCCTCGGCGGCGTTCCCAGGGAACAGCAGATACGGCATGAGTCCGGCCATCCCGCGAGTGTACGCCCGGCACGCCCCGGCCGACAGGAGCCGGCCCGCATCATCCCGGCACGGCACTCCGATACCGCCGCGGCTTCCCCTCGCCGAGCTCGCTGAGCCGCCCCACCCGCTCCACCACGATCGGCACCGAGAGCAGGGCGCTCAGCGCGCGCCGCACTCCCTCGGCATCCCCTCCGGCGATCCGGGCCCGCACACCACCGTCCGCCGTCTGCTCCACCGCCCATCCCTCGGCCCCGTGGGCCTGCAACTGCTGCGTCAGCTCGACGCACGGCACCAGCGCGCCGTCACCGGCGATGAAGCGCGTGTTCTCCCGTCCCTCGAGATCCGCGATCCCCACACCACCATCGTCGAGCATGATCAGGCGCCCGACATCGCCCGTCCGGTAGCGGACCAGCGGCAGCAGCGGATTCTCACCCGCGGTCACCACGATCTCGCCCATCTCGCCCGGAGCCACGGCGACGTCCGCCCGCGGATCCAGCACCTCGACGTGCACCCGGCGATCGAGCACGCGGAACGGCCCGTCGTCATTGCGCGCCGCGATCGGCCGCGTCTCGTGCAGCCCGTACACATCGATCACCGGGCATCGAAAGGCGCGCTCGAGCCGCGCACGCAGCGGAGCCGAGAGCGCCATCGCGCCGGAGAAGATCACGACGGGATGCAGCACGTCGTCGAGCCCCACATCGACCAGCTCACCGAGGCTGGCCGGGTGCCCGCTGAGGACCTGCGGGTCGGCCTCGGCGAGGAAGCGGCGACGGGCATCGACGTCGGTCCACGCCGAGGGATGCAGGTTCACCCGTGCCATCGCGCGCTGCGCGAAACTCGAGATCACCGAGACGTAGGTGAACGCCTGCCGCTGATGCACGAGATTCATGACCGCCATCCGCTCGCCGGACGGCTCCACCGACGCCCCCGCCGATGCGGCGAGCGCGACGAGCAGATGGAACCCGCGCGCGACCTCCTCGACGTCGTCCGGGATGAGCAGCGCGGCACCGGTCGATCCGGAACTCGTACCGTGCAGCATCCGATCGAGGTCCGCGTCCAGCGGCACGAACGCGCCGAGATCGTCGACGAGGTCGGCGCGCCCGATCGTGGGGAAGTCCTCGAGGACCGCCTGAGCCGGCATGTCGCGATAGCGCAGCGTCCTCCGCGCCGCATCCAGGTGCTCGGCGAGCCATCCGTCGGTGGAGAGCGGATGCCGCACGCGCTCGAGCTGCGCCGTGATGAGTCGATCGCCGGTGGCGTGCGTCCACTGCGGGGCGTCGGGATGCCGTCGCCACCGGTCCAGTCGGGCCGCCCCGGCGGCGTCGAGCGTGGGCCAGCGCTCGGAGTCGCTCAGCACGGCGGCCTCTCCGGGGGCGTACTCGGCGAGCGCGAGCACTCCATCGAGATCAGCGACATCGACATCAGCAGCATCAGCGACATCGAGATCAGCAGCATCGAGACCTGCGACCCCGAGGCCGGCACCATCACGGCCGGCGGCATCGGGCCGAGTCGCGCCGAGCTGGGAGTCACTCACTGGAGTACCGCGCCGCGGCCTCTTTGCGCCGAGCCTCTTCGAGCCGACGCGCGATCTCTGCTCGGTGCCGGTGGCCCTCGTAGGCCTCGGACAGCGCGCGGTCGCGAGCGAGCGAATCGCAGGCCGCGAGCAGGGAACGCGCCGTCTGCTCGTCCTCTCCGGCTGGCAGGCATCCGCACCAGAGCAGGAAGGTCCGGGCGGCCTCGGTGCGGCGCGCATCGTCGGAGAGCCACCGGGTCGGATCCACCACCGAGGCGACCCGCAGAGCCAGCGCGTCGATCGCGACCGCTCGGCCCGCAGGCGGCAGAGCGGGTGAGAACGGCTCGACGACCTCCTCGCTCGCGCAGAGCCACAGCCCGATCGCGGCTCCGAGGCGCACGCGCGGGTCACCGGCGAAGGGCAGACAGCGCAGGGAGACTCCGATGATGTCTCCGGCGAGCGCCTGCACCGAGACCCGCTCGTCGAGGAACGCCTGCGGAACGCTGGACAGGCGCGCCGCCACCGCCGCCAGCGAGGGGCCGGGACGCGCACGCGCCCAGGCCTCGTCCTCACCGTGCCAGGCGGTACTCCACGCCGCGAGCAGGTCGCCGGTGTCAGCCATGCAGCCGCTCCGCGAGTGCCGCGCAGGCCGTGGGGGCATCGGCCATCGACTCGAGGTACACGACGTCGTAGCCGTTCGCTGCGGCGAGGTCCGCCACCCGCCGCCGAGCATCCATGAGCACGAGCGTACCCGTGGTGAGCACCCGCCGGACCGAGGCGGCGACCGCGGCGAAGGGCTCGTTGCCGACGCCGAACATCGACACGAGGCCGTCATCGGACAGCACGACGACGTGCCGCTGCACCTCGTCGGTCGGTGCGGGAAGGCCGCGGTAACGGTCCTCGTAGAGGTCGAGCGGGAACGAGGTCGACCGCCCGAAGAACAGGCACAGTGTCGCGACGACCTCGTTCGCGTTCCGGCTGAAGCGCTCCATGCCGGCCACTTCCCCCGTGCCTGAGAAGCTGGTGACGCGCATCCGTCCTCCCCCGCGCAGAACCGAGAGCGCGAGGATCGTCCCGGCGAGCACGGCCGGCGAACCGATCCGCGGATTCGCCATCGATCCGGAGGAGTCGATGTAGAGGTCGAGGTCGATGCTGCGCTCGACGCGGACCGGCACATCGTCGAGCTCGGTGCGCCGCCGCGTGGTTACACCGGGGATCACGGCACCGCCTCGCAGGGTCAGCGGCCAGTCGATCTCGGCGAGGTCGTCACCGAGCGCCCACTGATCGATCGGTCCGGGGATGCCGCCGTCCGGACGCTCCGGCGCGGGCCGCAGGTACGGACGCACCCAGGGTGCGGCCTCGGTGCGGTACCAGGCCGCGAGCACGGCATCGGCGTGGGAGTCCGGGTACAGCCGCAGGGTCTGCGCGAGGGTGAGCCGCTGGCCGTGGTCGGAAGACGATGGCGGGGCCGAGGAAGACGCGGCATCGGCGCCACCGTCCGCGTCGTCGGGTAGAGCAGGATGCCGGGGCAGATCGTCCCGCAACCGCTGGTCGGCCAGCATCCGTCCCAGCTCATCGGCCGTTGGCGGATCGTCGGATGCCGCGCACGCACCCGCCCCGCTCTCGGGCGCCGCGAGCGGATGCTCGGACTGGGCGATCTCGCGAAGGTAGGGCGCCATGATCACTCCGAACAGCGCCGCCCCCGCGATCGGATCCGTGCGGAAGGTGCGCACCGCCTCGGCGATGAGGGTCGCGTCGACGGGTGGCGACGCCACCGTCGCGGAGGCGAGCTCCGCATCGATGCGTGCGCGCTCCTGCTGGGCCTCGCGCAGCAGCCTCTCCTTCTCGCGATGCTTCTCCTTGATGGTGCTCATCGGGGCGACGACAGCCTGTCGTGTCGCCGGATCCGGTGCCGCGGGCGGCTCCAGAGGACACAGGGTCTGCGGCGGCAACTGCCAGAGCAGTTCGTAGGCGCGGCAGTACACCCACCAGATCCGATCCGCGCTGCCCACGGGTGCGGGGTAGAGCGCGCGTCCCAGCCGGACGATCCCGATCTCGAGCGGGTTGCCGGCGCCGGCTTCGGCTCGCTGCAGTTGTGCGAGCCGCGTGTTCACGAGCAGGTCGTTCCACATGTTCGACAACCGCCCGACGGTCGTCTCGGAAGGGCGACCGTCGGAGACCGGTGCGATCGCCTTCGCGATCTGGTGCCGGATCTTCAGCGAATCGATCCGCGTGCTCGGTGCAAGGACATGGTGGCCGATCTCGTGCGCGAACATCGACCAGAGCTCGTCGGAGAGGCCTCGCTCGTGCAGGAACAGCGGATCGACGGTCACCGACGGCGGGAACGAGAACCAGGCGGGAGCTCCGTGCACGGCGGCCGCTCCCGGTCGCACCTCCGGATCGTTCACGCGCACGCGCCACAGGGCGAGAGCCCGCTCCCAGGCCGCGCGGGCCTGATCCGTCAGCGGAACAGCATCCGGCAGTCCTCGATCCGCGCTCATGCGGAATCCTGCACCCGTACCCAGGCGAGGTGGCTTCCCTCGCCGAACACGAGCCCCACTCCGTCAGCCGGGCCGTCGGCGAGGCCGTCGGCCGGAGTCGGGGGGTCGCGCAGCGGGGTGAGCTGCGCGCTCCAGACATCGCAGTCCAGGCGCCACCAGTCCCCCGCCACGAGGAACGCGAACGCGCCGTCGGCGGCGAGACGGATGCCGCGCTCCGGCGGGCGGATCCACGCACCGCCGACACCGCTGAACCCGCCGGTGGCGAGCACGTACCCTCTGTTGTCATCGCGTTCCGGCCACCAGAAGCGATCGTCGCTCTGCCGTCGTAGGAACTCGTCGAGGACGTGCACCGCGATCCCGAGGGTCGCGGCCGCACCACGCCGCCGTCCGGCATCCGTCGCGCCGCGCAGGCGCGCGAGCGCATCATCGCGGAGCGCGAGCGCTCCCGACCGCCACGCGGCGATCGCGACCAGGCCGAGCAGCCCCTCCCGGTCGTCGTGCGCCGCGGGATGCGCAGTGAGTCCCGCGGCGAGCGCCCCGGCGAACAGCGTCGGTGACCCGCCCGCCCGTTCGACGGATGCCGCGGCCACCGTCGCGTCCAGCCCGGCACTCGAGAGGTCGGGGAGTCCGGCCGGGGGGAACGGTGTGCGATTGGAGAGCATCCCCGGGCGATTGATCATCGACCGGACTCCCGCCACCTCGCATAGGCGGTGTAGCGCTGATGCAGGTATTTGAGCGCGATGACGTCGTCGAAGTCACGGCCGTAGAGCTTGCCGACCGAGGCGATACGACGCAACTCCGCCTCGATGACGGTGATCCGGCGCGAGGCCTCGAGCGCGGTGACGCCGTCGAGCCCCCGATCGAGCTCGGCCAGGAGAGCCGCCGTGGGGTCGTCCGCCCCCCTGCCGAGCGCGTCGAACTGTCGGCACGACCGCGCGAACAGGTCACCGAGCCAGCTCACGGTGTCGGTGCTCAGCTCACGCTCGGCTCCGACGTCGAATCGCGGATGCGTGGTGTTCGGCAGCAGCTTTCCGCGCAGTACGAACGGGAGGATCGCGGCGACGTCGTCGAGGTCGACGGCATCCTCGCCGCGGAACCACGCCATCGCCTTCGCATACAGGATGAGCGTCTGCAGCGCTCTGACCGAGAGACCGTTGCGGGTCTGCGCGCCGAGATCGACCTCGAGGTCGGCGCCGCTGTTCGCCTCGATGACCTCACCGACGCGGCCTCCGGCCGTCGTGACCACGTCTTTCGTGCGGTATTCGAAGCGCCTGCCGCCGTGCTGGACGAACTCGAAGTGGCTGAGGAAGAAGCGCAGGCGCTCCCGAACGGCATCCGGGATCGGCACCGCGCGGATGCGCGCGCGCATCTCGACCTGCGCCGCAGCGTCGAAGACGAGCTCCGCCGGCACGTGCTCCTCGGGCTTCTCGCCGGCCTCGACGCGGGTGATCAGCTCGTCGAGGAACCGGCTGTTGAAACCGGCGGCCTGCACCGTGACGTCCATGCGGTCGCGCAGGGCCTGGATCACGGGGAACGTGCCGCCACCGGCGTCGTCGTTGGCCGTGAAGAACCAGCTCTCGACGCCCGAATCAGGGGCGGTCCGGCGCATCTGATCGTGACTCTCGACATACCCTTCGGCCACCATCGTCAGCAGCGCCGACTGCGTCTTGGTGGGAATGCGGTTGTACTCGTCGACGATCTTGACCGGCAGGCCGAGCCAGTCGCGCCACGCGATGCGGATGTCACTGAGCCGCTCGGCCTCGACGAGGTCCCGCGGCAACGGGATGCCGACGAGGTCGCTCACCGTCAGTTGCGGCTGCCCCTGCTGCACGGCTCGGCGCACATCGTCAGATGCCGTGCCCGCGAGCACTCCCATCAGCACCGCCACGGTCGTCTTTCCCCGTCCGGGGCCGCCGATCAGCAGGCACTTGCCGCCGACCGCAAAGGTCAGCAGCGGGATGAGCACGTTCGACGAGAACGATGCCTGCGTGGGCAGTGAGATACGCGCATCGGCATCGCCGAGACCGATCGTGAGCGGCTCGCCGTGCGAGAACTCCATGTCGTAGTACGGCGAGATCACCGCGCGGTTGACGATCCAGTAGTAGACCTGGCGCAGCTTCTCGTCGAGCGGCACCGCCGCGGCGGCCTGCGGCCGGAACAGATCCTCAGCGGTCAACGGCTCGACGCCGTGCGCGCCGCCCGGGTTCGTCGGCGATGCGGACACACGGCTCCAGCGATCGGGCATGCGATCATCCTAGGCCGCGCTGGATCGCCCGCTGCTCGTGCATCGGCCGCGCCTCCAGCGGGACGGCGAACCGCAGGTGCTCATCGAGGAGCGGACGCAGAGCGGATGCCGCGGCCTCGACCCTCTCCTCCACCGTGCCGCGCACCTCGAGCCAGGGCGCGCTCTGCGCGGCGAGCTCGTCGCGGAAGCGCTGCTGCATCGCGTGACGGATGTGCTCGCCGTCGCGCATGCCGTCCTGCACGAAGGGGATCTCGTCGCCCGTGAGCACGTAGAGCAGGGGCCGATGGTGCGCGGCCGCCTCGTACAGACGCGGGGCGCGATCACCGACGTAGCGCTCGTGCCACAGTGCAGTCGCGAGCACATCGGTGTCGCACACGAGGATGGGTCGGGGCACCCGTCTGCGGGCCTCGTCCTCGAGCGCGATCTGGCGGTCGACGATGAGGTCGAACTCGTCGCTCCGCCAGGGGGCTTCGAGCCCGCCCTCGCGGATCATCGAGTGCTCACGGCCGTACTCGGGCACCCACAGGGTGCCGAGCCGGGCGGCGAGCGCCTCGGCGAGAGTCGTGGATCCGGTCGACTCCGCTCCGATCACCACGACCCGCACGGTGAGCCAGGCCCGCACGGCGGGTGTGAGCTCGTGCCAATTGCCCTCGACGTCGGCGCGGATCGCGGTACCGGAGACGGGGTTGATGCGCCGACCCTCATCGACCTGCCACCAGCGCGCATGCAGGCGGCGAGCGAGCTCCCCGCCGTAGGCGTCGCAGGAGAAGACCGTGTCGACGGGTCCGTCGAGGAGCGCGGCGATGACGGCCACGTGTTCGTCCCATGCGGTCGCCGACTCGAAGTCCACCGGTGCATCGTCCATCGCGGCGACCACTCGCACGCCGGGGTGCGCTTCGCGGACCCACTCGGCCCGGGTCTCCAGCGGGATGGATTCGACCGAGGAGCCGAGCACCTGCACGGTGACCCGGTCGCTGTACCGCTGCGCCTCGCGGATGAGATGCGAATGCCCGCTGTGGAACGGGTAGAACTTGCCGATGACGAGACCGTGCCCGCCGGCATCCGGCTGCCCGCTCACGCCGTCTCCGCTCCTCGGGGCGCTCGCTCCGATGCCTCGACACCGCGCCACGACCGAAGGCCGACGACGCAGAGACCGATGAAGAGCGCGTAGAGCGCGGCGATGACCCACAGCCCCGCGGCGATCGACAGGCCGACGAACACGATGTCGACGCCGATCCAGACGAACCAGTTCTCGATCCACTTGCGGTTGAGCATGTACTGCGCGACGAGGCTCACGGCCGTCGTCGCGGCATCCGCCAGCACCACCTGCGAGTCGGTGAAGCTCGCGAGCATCCAGACCAGCAGCGCCGTGCCGGCGATGCCCGCCAGCGCCAGCCAGGGCCAGGCCCGGCGTGGGGTGTGCGCGATGTAGGTGCGGCTCTGCTCTGCTCCGCGCGTCCACCGCCACCAGCCGTGCACGCCCATGACGAGGTACACGATCTGCAGCACGGAGCTGGCGTAGATCCCCGCACCGACGAAGACGACGAACATCACGACGTTGTTCGCGATGCCGATCGGGTAGCTCCACACGTTGCGCCGCCCCGCCAACCAGACGCAGATCGCGCCGGTGACGAAGCCGAGCACCTGGGGCCACTCGGTCTGCAGCCAGTCGAGCACGCGGTCGCCTAGAGCTCGACGCCGACGAGCACGGGTTCGGGCTGCAGCACGAGACCGAACTCCGCGTGCACACGGCTCTGGATGAACCGGGCGAGCTCGGCGACCTCGGCCGCCGTCGCCCCTCCCCTGTTGGTCAGCGAGAGTGCGTGCTTGGTGGAGACGGACGCGCGCGAGCGCGGCAGGTGGAAGCCCTTGCGCACTCCTGCCTGCTCGATGAGCCATGCGGCGCTGACCTTGACGTCCGGCGGGACCGCCACGGGCTGCGGCACCAGTCCGTCGTACGAGGCGAGCGGGATCACCGTGACGGCATCCAGATCGGGGGCGACCGGCCACCGCGGGCACTCGGGCGGGAGCGAGCGGGCCACGCTCTCGGAGACGATCGCGTTCTGGAAGAACGACCCGACGCTGTGCGTGTCGTGATCGCTCTCGTCGAGGAGCATGCCCTTCGACGCGCGGGTCGCAAGTATCCGTTCACGCACCCAGGTGAGCGGCACGGGTTCGTCGTTCTGCAGTCCGAGGGCACGACGCAGCTGCTCGCCGCGGACGATCCGCTCGCTGGCGACGAGCAGGTCGACCGTGATCGAGACGATCACCGCCCGGCGCTGCGGCACGCTGCCGTAGTGATGCTTCAAGACCGAGGTGCGGAAGCCCAGGCCGAGCTCCCCCGCCGGTACGGTCACCACCTCATCGGTGTTCTCATCGAGGAGCTCCACCTCGACGAGGGTCTCCTGCACCTCCTGGCCGTAGGCGCCGATGTTCTGCACCGGGGCCGCGCCCACCGTGCCGGGGATGCCGCTCATCGCCTCGAGTCCGGCGTAACCGCGCTCGACCGCGTAGGCGACGAGATCGTCCCACCCGTGTCCGGCCTGCACGCGCAGACGCACACGACCCTCGTGGGGCGACGGCAGCTCCTCGATGCCCTGCGTGAGCACGCGCACGACGGTCCCCTCGAACGGAGCGTCGCCGACGAACAGGTTGGAACCTCCGCCGAGCACGAACCAGTCGTCGCCGCGCGACCATGCATCCTGCAGCGCGTCGACGAGCTCCGCGGTGGTCGTCGCCTCCAGCATGCGCTCCGGCGCGGCGCCGGTGCGCAACGTCGTGAGCTCCGCGAGACGGATCGGCTCGACCTCGCGCATCAGATCGCGACGCGCAGCTGCGCCTTGACCAGCACGGTCGTCTCGGCGAACACGACCTTCAGGTCGATCCGGGTCGCCGTGTCGTCCACCGCGGCGACGGTGGCCGTGACCTGCAGGTCGGCACCCGCCTCGGGATCGACGACCACGGGCTTCGTGAAGCGCACGCCGTAGTCGATCACACGCGCCCCCGGCTCGAGTGCGGCGATCACGACGGAGGAGGCGATGCCCATGGTCAGCATCCCGTGGGCGAGCACACCGGGAAGGCCGACCGCCGCGGCGACGTCGTCGCGGTAGTGGATCGGGTTGAAGTCCCCGGATGCGCCCGCATAGCGGACCAGCGACTCCCGGGTGAGGTGCACGGTGCGCTCGGCGACGACGTCTCCGACGGTGAACGGCATCAGGCTGCCCCTTCTTCCGAGCCGACCAGCAGCACGCTGGTGGCGGTCACGACGTGAGCACCCTCGGCGTCCGTGATCTCGGCCTCGCTGGTGATCATCGCGTTGCCGGCCATCATGCGGATGCCGGTGACAGACAGCTGTCCGGTGAGCTCATCGCCCGCGACGATGGGGCGCGAGTAGGAGAAGCGCTGCTCGGCGTGGATCGTGCGCGCGAGGACGATGCCCGAGTCGGGCTCTGCGAGCAGCTGCTGCAGCGTGTGGTCCTGGATGACCATCGCGAAGGTCGGCGGCGCGACGACATCTGCGAAGCCGGCGGCACGCGCGGCCTCGACATCGGTGTGCTGCGGAGCATCGGCGAAGACGGCGCGCGCGAACTCGCGCACCTTCTCGCGGCCGACGAGGTACGGGGCGGTCGGCGGAAACTGCCGGCCGACGAGATCTTGGTTCACTGCCACCCCTCGATCCTACGTTCTCCGCGGATCGGCCGTTCCGGCTCAGCCCTTGCCGCGCCCCTTGACCGCCTTGACCGCCATCTGCACGGCGATGACGACGAGGTAGGCGGCGAACAGCAGGTTCGCGATGGTCGGCTCGGTCAGCGTCGCGAGCCAGGCGCCCAGCGCGGTCGTGGTGCATGCCGAGATGCCGATGAACGCCGCGGCGACGAGGTCGACGTTGCGGTTGCGGAGATTGCCGATCGTTCCCGAGATCGCGGTCGGGATCATCATGAGCAGCGATGTGCCCTTGGCGACGAGATCGCTGGTGCCGAACGCGATCATCAGGACGGGGACGACGATGACGCCGCCGCCGACACCGATGAGGCCCGCGAGGATTCCGGTGATCACCCCCACGCCGACGAGGGCGATGCCGCTCACCCAGGTGAGATCGAACGGAGCGTCGCGCGAGGGCACGACGACGAAGAGCATGATGATGACGACGGCGAGGAAGCCGACGAAGGCCCAGCGCAGCACGGTCTGCGAGACTTTCGGCAGCAGCCTCGTGCCGATCTGCGCACCCACCACCGATCCGGCAGCGAGGATCAGCGCCGGGATCCAGGCGACCGAGTCGCTGAGGGCGTAGGAGATCACGCCGACGGTCGCGGTCGGCACGATCGCGGCGAGCGAGGTGCCCGCACCGAGTCGCTGGTTGAAGTGCAGCAGCAGCACGAGCAGCGGGACGATGACCGTTCCGCCGCCGACCCCGAAGAGACCGGACAGGAGACCTGCGAGCAGGCCGATCCCGATGAACGACGCGTACGCGCGAGGCCCTCGGGTGGAGATCTGGGCGTCGTTCACCCGTCAACCCTACTCTCGCGGCGTCCGTGCTCTCGGCCAGAGGGCGCCATGTGACGGCTGGGCCGTAGGCGATGGGTGCCCCGCCCAGACGCGTGACGATTCCCGGAATGGATGACGGGAAGCGGATGCTCTCGGCAGAAGCTTCCGGGATCCGTCACGGCATCCGGGATCCGTCGCGGCAGCGCTGGTCGGAGGCGGCCATTCGGCGGAGGCGCAGCATCCGAGCGGGCGCAGCATCCGGGAAACGACGAAGCCCGCCGCCCCAGGGGGCGACGGGCTTCGCGGGAAAGCAGATGCTTACTTGGTGTCCTCGACGGCGTCGGCGGCTGCGGCCTCAGCGGCCTCGCCCTCGACCTGCGACTCGGCACCGGCCTCAGCGGCCTCGTCGGCGACGGGAGCCTCCTCGACGGGGGCCTCCTCGACGACCTCGGGCTCTGCAGCCTTCTCGGCCTTCTCAGCCTTCGGAGCAGACTTGGCGGCCTTCTTCTTCGGGGTGACGGGCTCGAGGACGAGCTCGATCACGGCGAGGGGCGCGTTGTCGCCCTTACGGTTGCCGATCTTCGTGATGCGGGTGTAGCCGCCCTCACGCTCGGCGACCAGCGGCGCGATCTCGTTGAAGAGGATGTGCGCGGCGTCCTTGTTGGTGCGCAGCACCGTCAGGGCGCGGCGACGGGCGTGCAGGTCGCCGCGCTTCGCGAGCGTGACCAGACGCTCGGCCAGCGGACGAAGGCGCTTCGCCTTGGTCTCGGTCGTCTTGATCGACTTGTGCGTGAAGAGCTGAGCCGCGAGGTTGGCAAGCAGCAGGCGCTCGTGGGCGGGGCCGCCTCCGAGGCGGGGACCCTTGGTGGGCTTGGGCATATCTATCTCCTGGTCAGGAAAGGTCGGGTCAGCTGGCCTCTGCCAGATGACAATCCGGGAAGGTCAGAAGGACTCGTCGTCGCCTGCGCCGTAGAAGTGGGCGCCGTCGAAACCGGGCACCGAATCCTTGAGCGACAGACCGAGCGAGATGAGCTTGTCGCGCACCTCGTCGACCGACTTCTGGCCGAAATTGCGGATGTTCATGAGCTGCGTCTCCGAGAGGGCGACGAGCTCCGAAACGGTGTTGATGCCCTCGCGCTTGAGGCAGTTGTACGAGCGCACGGACAGGTCGAGGTCCTCGATCGGCATCGACAGCTCGCTGGAGTTCACAGCCTCCACCGGCGCCGGGCCGATCTCGATGCCCTCGGCCTCGACGTTCAGCTCGCGAGCGAGGCCGAACAGCTCGGTGAGCGTCTTCGCGGCCGAGGCCACGGCGTCGCGCGGGCTGATCGCGTTCTTCGTCTCGACGTCGAGGACCAGCTTGTCGAAGTCGGTGCGCTCACCCGCACGGGTGGCGTCGACGCGGTAGCTGACTTTGAGCACCGGCGAATAGATGGAGTCGATCGGGATCTGACCGGCCTCCGCGTACTCGTTGCGGTTCTGCGTCGCCGAGACGTAGCCACGGCCGCGCTCGATCGTGAGCTCGAGCTCGAACTTCGCGGTGTCGTTGAGGGTCGCGATCACGAGCTCGGGGTTGTGGACCTCGACGCCGGCCGGAGCCGAGATGTCGGCGGCCGTGACCTCGCCCGCACCCGTCTTGCGCAGGTACGCGGTGATGGGCTCGTCGCGCTCGCTCGAGACGACGAGCTGCTTGATGTTGAGGATGATCTCGGTGACATCCTCCTTGACACCGGGGATCGTGCTGAACTCGTGCAGCACACCGTCGATGCGAACGCTGGTGACAGCGGCACCGGGGATCGACGACAGCAGGCTCCGACGGAGCGCGTTGCCGATCGTGTATCCGAAGCCGGGCTCCAGAGGCTCGATGACGAACCGGCTCCGGTTCTCGACGATCTTTTCCTCGGTCAGTGTGGGACGCTGTGCAATAAGCACTCTGTGTTCCTTTCGATCACATGCCCGCTATATGACATGTGGTGGGGTGAGGTCTTGAGTTGTGGCGTTTCCGCCGACCCGCTGAGCGGGCCCCATGCGCGAAGGCGGTCATGAGAGGGGTGCCGGGGCACCCCTCTCATGACGACGATCAGACGCGGCGGCGCTTCGGCGGACGGCAGCCGTTGTGAGCCTGGGGCGTGACGTCCTGGATCGAGCCGACCTCGAGGCCTGCTGCGGTGAGCGAGCGGATCGCGGTCTCGCGACCGGAGCCCGGACCCTTCACGAAGACGTCGACCTTCTTGACGCCGTGCTCCTGCGCCTGACGCGCAGCGGACTCGGCGGCCATGCCGGCGGCGTACGGGGTCGACTTGCGGGAGCCCTTGAAGCCCACGCCACCCGACGATGCCCAGCTGATGACAGCGCCGGACGGGTCGGTGATCGAGACGATCGTGTTGTTGAACGTCGACTTGATGTGGGCGTGGCCCAGCGCGATGTTCTTCTTCTCCTTGCGGCGCGGCTTGCGCGCGGCGGCCTTGGGTGCAGCCATGAAAGTGTTCTCCTAGTCCCTGGGGGCCGCGCTTAGCGGGCCTTCTTCTTGCCGGCGACGGTGCGCTTCGGGCCCTTGCGGGTACGGGCGTTGGTCTTGGTGCGCTGACCACGGACGGGGAGGCCACGACGGTGGCGGATGCCCTCGTAGGAGCCGATCTCGACCTTGCGGCGGATGTCTGCGGCGACCTCGCGGCGCAGGTCACCCTCCACCTTGTAGTTGCCTTCGATGTAGTCGCGGAGTGCGACGAGCTGGTCGTCGGTGAGGTCCTTGACGCGGATCGACTCGTCGATCTCGGTGGCCTTGAGGATCTCGACCGAGCGGGTACGGCCGACGCCGTAGATGTAGGTAAGGGCGATCACCACGCGCTTGTCGCGCGGGATGTCAACGCCGGCAAGACGTGCCATGCGGTTCTCCTGGGTGTTGTGGAGGTCTGGAGCAGGATCGGTGCCCGGGCCTCCGCCCCGAGGTGTCCCCCACCGGAGTGGGATCTGATCCTGCCGTTGTGTGTATTGAGTTGTGAGTCAGATCTACGAGATCCGTCGGCTGCGCCGACGAGAACTCAGCCCTGGCGCTGCTTGTGGCGCGGGTTGCTCTTGCAGATCACCATGACGCGGCCGTGACGGCGGATCACCTTGCAGTGATCGCAGATGGGCTTGACGCTGGGGTTGACCTTCATGATGTTTCCTATTCGCTGTCTTCACCGGGCAGGCGGGAACGCCTGGGGTGTTACTTCTCGACCGATCAGCGGTAGCGGTAGACGATACGGCCGCGGGTCAGGTCGT
The DNA here is from genome assembly GCF_044987415.1 of Microbacterium sp. ZW T5_45. NCBI lineage: Bacteria > Bacillati > Actinomycetota > Actinomycetes > Micrococcales > Microbacteriaceae > Microbacterium > Microbacterium sp. ZW T5_45. The sequence goes on from NZ_JBJDRJ010000025.1 coordinate 14,668, forward strand.
AGGGGCTGAGCTCCACGACCACGCGGTCCTCGGGGATGATGCGGATGTAGTTCTGCCGCATCTTTCCGGAAATCGTTGCCAGGACCTTGTGTCCGTTGCTGAGCTCAACGCGGAACATCGCGTTGGGAAGAGCCTCGGAGATCACGCCCTCGATCTCGATGACACCGTCTTTCTTAGCCATAGCCTCGCTGACGCTTCTGCAGATCGGCCGATCTGCGGTGGGTGATGGGAGTGCGGTGCGGCTCTGATTCGGACACGCCGAGACAGGGCACAAAGCACCAAAGATCTATATTAGACGACGGAGGAGCATCCGGCAAATGCTGGATGCTCCTCCGATGCGCGGTCGGCGCAGGGTCAGACCCGGCGACGGCGGGCGACGAGGACGCCACCCGCGGCGAGCAGCACGGTCGCCGCGACCAGCACGAGCAGGGACACCGTCCCACCTGTGGTCGCCAGAGCATCGGACGAGCCGTCCGATGCGGTTGCGTCGGTCACGACCTCGGTCGATCCGGATGCCGTTGCCTCGGCGGCCGCGCCGGCGCCGGTGCCGTCGGCCGATGCGTCGGCGGTAGAGCCGTCGGAACCGGCGTTCGCGTCGGCACCCGCAGCGTCGGCATCCGCGTCCGCGCCGGAACCGTCCGCGGCAGCATCCGCACCGGCGCCATCAGCATCCGCATCCGCACCGGCGCCGTCCGCGGCAGCATCCGCACCGGCGCCGTCAGCGCCCGCATCCGTGCCGTCAGCATCCGCATCCGCACCGGCGCCGTCAGCATCCGCGTCCGCATCCGCATCCGCATCGCCCTCGCCGTCGTCGACGCACGTGCCGGCCCACGGATACGCGTGCAGTTCATTGCCCTGCCCGCGGGTCGTCAGGTCTCCACCGACGTAGACGCGGCCGTTGGTGTTCGCGATGATGTCGACGTCGGCGGACGGCGCGAGGATCGAGCCGGGCACCTGTCCGGTGCCACCGATCTCGACCGCAGCCGCGTCCTGGTAGTTCCAGAGGATCGAAGCCGCGATGTTCCCATCGTTCGGCGACGACATGGTGAGCGCCGCCCCGTTGTAGAAGTAGGTCGACGCCGTCACGGCGACGGGGCCGCCGACCACGTTGACGAGCACAGGGGCGTAGGGGGCGATACCGCTGAAGCGGATCTCGTTGGCGGAGCTCAGCTGCTCGGCGGTCACGTCGAAGACCTGCAGCTCATCGGTGCCGGTGCCGGCCATGTCGAGGACGACCCAGCCGGTGCTCGCCGACACGGTGCCGTTCGCGTTCTGCGTCGCGAGCGATGACGACCACGACGACACCTGCGCCGAGAAAGCCGCGTAGGGATCGAGGGCGTCTGCGGCACCGAGTCCGGTCTGCAGGTCTGCACCGGCGTTGCTGATGCCGCCGGCGGTGGCTGTTCCGCCGATGGCGACGGCGCCGCCGGGGATCGCGAAGTCGCCGACACGGAGCACCGATCCGGATGCGACGTCCACATCTCCGCCGACCTGCAGCATGGTCTCCCCTGGTGCCGGACGCACATCCGACCCGATCGCGATGCCGACGATGAAGTCCTTGCCGATCACGGCGTCGCCCGCGACCACGACGAGGCCTTCGGCCTCAGCGGCTCCGCCCGCGACGGTGAAGTCCCCGCCGGCATAGGTGTTGACTCCGGTGTCGTGCACCTGCGGCTGCGCCGGCGTGGTCCCGTCGATGTACGGGAACCCTCCGTCGGGAGTGCAGACGCCCAGCGGAGCGGTGACCGTCGCAGGAAGCGGTGCGGCCTGTGCGGCCGTCACGGTCCCTCCGACGAGGAGGAAGGCGCCGACCGTGCCGGCGATGATGATGCGCGGATGCGCGCGGAAAGCAGATGAAGGCATACCCCAGGTCCCCTCGGCGCGGATCACGCGCCACATGAAAGCGCGCCCGGGTCCGGGCGCCTCATAGAGGGTACGCGCCTGTTCGACAGATGTCGATTTGCGACCCCTTAAGAGGGCAGAGACGACCGAGCGGCGGCGCACGATGTGCGCCGCCGCTCGGTGTGCGGATCAGGGTCTGATCACTCGCCGGAGCCGTCTGAGCCGGTGCCGCTCGCGCCGCCCAGGATCTTCGCGAACTCGGTCGCGATGTCTGCGTTCTCGATCCGGGTGCCGTTGACCTCGACCGTCGGGGTGCCCGTGATGTTCTGCGACTTGGTCTGGTCGTCGGCGAACTTCGTGTAAGTGCCGTCGGCGATGCAGTCGGCAGCGGCTCCCGCCCCGACCTGCTCAGCGAAGGCACTCATCTCGGCGTCGCTCAGACCGGCGGAGTTCTCGGCCGGCTGGTTCGCGAAGATGAGGTTGAAGTAGTCGAGGGTCGCGTCGGGTGCCTCCTCCGCGACGCAGTACATGGCACCGGCGGCCCGCGACGAGAAGTCACCCGTGGTCGACAGACGGTTCAGGATCGACACCGGGTGGATGTTCAGCGTGATCTCGTCGTTCGCCGCGGCGGTCTGCAGCTGCTCGCCGTAGGCGTCCTCGAACTGACCGCAGATCGGGCACATGAAGTCGAAGTACGTGTCGATCTCATCGTCACCGGAGCCGAAGCTGATCGCGCCGGTCTCCGTGTTGACGATGTCGCTCTTCGGAGCGGCTCCCGGAGCCGTGGCCTGGTTGTTCATGAACCACACGAGACCGATGAGCCCGACCAGCACGACCACCACGGCCGCGGACACACCCACAACGAACCAGTTGGTGCTCTTATTCGCGACTGCCATTGCATTCCGTTCTGTCGAGGCTCACCCGTGTGAGTCCGGTCTGAAAGTGTTCGGGCGCACGCGCGCCTCGGAGTCTATTCTGCCTTGCGTTTCCTATGCGGGAGTTGAGATCCGGCCGAACGTTCGTCGCTCCGTCGTGCACGATCGATGTGAGCGGCGAGTTGTGCACCGAATGCGGTGGTCGAGCGCTGAGTGCGGGCATCGGGCGCCCAGGCCTCCACACGAGCGCGAGACCGCTCAGGTCGTGTGAGACCGCTCGGCTCGCGTGAGACCGCCTTCGCCCGCGCTGAGACCGACACCCCTGCACGAAACCGACCGGTAGAGCATCCGCCTCGCGCAAAACCGTCGGTCTCACGCCGAACCATCCGCCTCACGCACACCGTCGGTCTCAGCGGGCAGCGGACTCAGGCGATGGGAGTGGGCGTGACTCCGAACGGCGCAAGGCCGGCCGCGCCGCCGTCGGCGGCGGTGAGCACCCAGATGCCGTCCGCGTGCACGGCGACGCTGTGCTCCCAGTGCGAGCCGTCGGAGCCGTCGACCGTCGACACGGTCCAGTCGTCGTCCTCCACGAACGTCGCCTCGCCGCCGGCGGTGACCATGGGCTCGATCGCGAGCACGAGGCCCGGCTTGATCTCGGCACCCGGGTCCGGCGTGCGGTAGTTGAAGACGCTCGGCGCCTCGTGCATCTTGCGGCCGATGCCGTGCCCGACGTACTCGCGCAGGATGCCGTAAGTCTCCCCCGACACGGCCGACGGACCCTGCGCCTCGATGTACTCCTGGATCGCGGCACCGATCTCACCGATGTGCGAGACCGACGCCATCGCGGCGATGCCGGCCCACATCGACCCCTCGGTCACCCGCGACAGCTCCATCCGACGCGCCACGATCTCGGCATCCGCTTCGCCGGGCACGATGAACGTGCGCGCGCTGTCGCCGTTCCAGCCCTGGTACTGCGCTCCCCCGTCGACGGAGACGATGTCCCCGGCCTCGAGAACGCGCGAACCCGGGATGCCGTGCACCACCTCGTCGTTGACCGACACGCACAGGGTGTGCCGGTAACCGCGCACGAGCTGGAAGTTCGACTCCGCCCCTCGCTCGAGGATCGTGCGGTTCGCGACCGTGTCGAGTTCGAGGGTCGTCACCCCAGGACGGATCAACGGTCGCACGGCGTCCAGCGCCGCCGCCGTGATCAGCCCGGGCTCGATCATCGACCGCAGCTGCGCCGGGGTCTTGTAGATCGACTTGCGGAACATCTCAGACCGCGACGCGCAGGCCGCGGGCGTCGAGCGCAGCGAAGATGCGCTCGGTGATGTCGTCGAGCGAGCCGACGCCGTCGATCGTGTCGACGATGCCGCGCTCTCCGTACACCGAGAGAATCGGAGCCGTCTCGTGCTCGTAGATGTCCAGGCGGTGGGCGATCGCCTCCGGCGTGTCGTCCGTGCGCCCCTGCTCGGTGGCACGCAGCGCAAGACGGGAGATGCTCTCCTCACGCGGCACGTCCAGCAGGATCACCGCGTCGAGGGCCTCGCCGCGTGCGCCGAGGAACTCATCGAGGTGCTCGACCTGGTGGGTGTTGCGCGGGTAGCCGTCGAGCAGGAAGCCCTGTGCGGCATCATCCTGCGAGAGACGGTCGCGCACGATCTCGCTGGTGAGCTCGTCGGGGACCAGGTCGCCGGCCTCGAGGATCGCGGTGACCTGCTGACCGAGTTCTGTGCCCTGCTTGATGTTCGCTCGGAAGATGTCACCCGTCGAGACCACCGGGACGCCGAGAGCCTCGGCGATGCGCACACCCTGCGTGCCCTTGCCGGAGCCCTGCGGGCCGACGATGAGGAGACGAGCGGATGACGTCATCGGAGGAGCCCTTCGTAGTGACGCTGCTGCAGCTGCGCGTCGATCTGCTTGACCGTCTCGAGACCGACGCCGACGATGATGAGGATCGACGCGCCACCGAACGGGAAGTTCTGGTTGGCACCGACCGTCGCCAGAGCGATCAGCGGGATGAGGGCGATCAGACCGAGGTAGATCGATCCGGGCAGCGTGATGCGCGTCAGCACGTAGTCGAGGTACTCGGCCGTCGGTCGACCCGCGCGGATGCCGGGGATGAACCCGCCGTACTTCTTCATGTTGTCGGCGACCTCGACCGGGTTGAACGTGATCGCGACGTAGAAGTACGTGAATCCGATGATCAGGAGGAAGAACGCGACCATGTAGATCGGGTGGTCGCCCTTGGTGAAGTACGTCGAGATCCAGGTGACCCACGGTGCCGGCGTCGAGCCGTCCTGCGGGGTGTTGAACTGCGCGATCAGCGCCGGGATGTACAGCAGCGACGAGGCGAAGATGACCGGGATCACACCCGCCATGTTGACCTTGATCGGGATGTAGGTGTTGGTGCCACCGTAGGTGCGGCGCCCGACCATGCGCTTGGCGTACTGCACCGGGATGCGCCGCTGCGACTGCTCGACGAACACGACGAGTGCCATCACGATGATTCCCACGGCGATCACCATGAGGAAGATCTCGAAGCCGTTCGTCTCCCAGATGAGCGACATCGCGCCGGGGAAGGTCGCCGCGATCGAGGTGAAGATGAGCAGCGACATGCCGTTGCCGATGCCGCGCTCGGTGACGAGCTCGGCGAACCACATGATGAGTCCGGTACCGGCCGTCATCGCCATGATGATGAGCAGCTGCGCCCACCACACGTCGTTGGTCAGGAGGTTGTTGCAGGCCGCGATGTCGGTCTGGCCGAACAGCTGGCCGCTGCGCGCGACGGTGACCAGCGTGGTCGACTGCAGCAGCGCGAGGGCGATCGTCAGGTAGCGGGTGTACTGCGTCAGCTTCGACTGCCCCGCCTGTCCTTCCTTGTGCAGCGCCTCGAAGTGCGGGATCACCACACGCAGCAGCTGCGTGATGATCGTCGCGGTGATGTACGGCATCACACCGAGCGCGAAGATCGACAGCTGCAGGAGCGCGCCACCCGAGAACAGGTTGACGAGCCCGAGCAGGCCCTCGGTTCCGGAGTTCGCCGCCAGACACTGCTCGACGTTCGGGAAGTTCACGAACGGAGCCGGGACGTTGGAGCCGAGGCGGTAGATGGCGATGATCGCCAGAGTGAAACCGATCTTCCGACGCAGGTCGGGCGTGCGGAAGATCCGCGCGATGGCGCTAAACAAGGACGTTCCTCCTGAAAAGGGATGCCGATCCTGAGGGATGGCTGAAAGACCAGGGTAACTCAAAAGAGGGGCCGGAGATTTCTCCGACCCCTCTTATGAAGTGGTTACTTGACGGAACCGCCCGCAGCCACGATCTTCTGCTCGGCAGAACCCGAGACCTTGTCGACCGAGACCGTGAGCTTCACGGCGATGTCGCCGCCGCCCAGAACCTTGACCTTCTCGTTCTTGCGAACCGCACCTTTGGCGACCAGGTCGCTGACGGTGACGTCGCCACCGGCCGGGTAGAGCTCCGCGAGCTTCTCCAGGTTCACGACCTGGTACTCGACGCGGAACGGGTTCTTGAACCCGCGCAGCTTCGGGGTACGCATGTGCAGCGGCATCTGCCCACCCTCGAAGCCGACGCGCACGGTGTTGCGCGCCTTGGTGCCCTTGGTTCCACGACCAGCGGTCTTTCCCTTGGAACCCTCACCACGGCCGACGCGGGTCTTGGCGGTGTTGGATCCGGGGACCGGACGCAGGTGGTGCACCTTCAGGACGCCGGGGCGGGATGCCGGAGCATCCTTCTTCGGAGCGGCCTTCTTGGCGGCGGGCTTCTTCTCGGCGGCAGCCTTGGGAGCAGCAGCCTTCTTCGGGGCCTTCTCGGCCTCGACGGCTTCGTTCTTCTCAGCCATTAGTCGATCTCCTCAACCTTGACGAGGTGGGCGACGGTCTTGACGTAACCGCGCGTCTGCGCGTCGTCGGGGCGAACGGTGCTGTCACCGATGCGCTTGAGACCGAGCGAACGCAGCGTGTCGCGCTGGTTCTGCTTCTCGCTCACCTTGGACTTGATCTGCGTGACCTTGAGCCGGGCGGCCATCAGGCACCTACCTTCTGTGCGGCGATGGCCTCGGCCTCGGCGCGGACGAGACGCGCAGGTGCGACCTGGTCGAACTCGAGACCACGACGCGCGGCGACCGCACGGGGCTCCTCGAGCTGCTTCAGAGCCGTCACCGTGGCGTGCACGATGTTGATCGTGTTCGAGGAACCCAGCGACTTCGACAGGACGTCGTGGATGCCGGCGCACTCGAGCACGGCGCGGACGGGACCACCCGCGATGACTCCGGTACCGGCAGCGGCCGGACGGAGCAGCACGACGCCGGCAGCCGACTCACCCTGGACGGGGTGAGGGATGGTGTTGCCGGTGCGCGGAACGCGGAAGAAGTTGCGCTTGGCCTCTTCGACACCCTTCGAGATGGCGAGCGGGACCTCACGGGCCTTGCCGTAACCGACGCCCACGAGACCGTTGCCGTCGCCGACGACCACGAGAGCGGTGAAGCTGAAGCGACGACCACCCTTCACGACCTTCGACACGCGGTTGATGGTGACGACGCGCTCGAGGAACTGGTTGTCACCACGGTCACGCGAGTTGCGGTCGCGGCCACCCTGATTGCGGTCACCACGGCCGCCGCGGCGGCCGTCGCGCTGATCGCGAGTCGGCTCGGCCTGCGTGGTGCCGGCGGCCGTCTCGGAAGTGGCAACTGCCGCTTCGGTCACTTCGTTCTCCTTGTTGTCACTCACAGTGCCAGGCCCCCTTCACGAGCGCCGTCGGCGATGGCGGCGACACGACCGGCGTAGCGGTTGCCGCCACGGTCGAACACAGCCTCGGAAATGCCCGCGGCCTTCGCGCGCTCAGCGAGGAGCTCGCCGACCTTGCGTGCCTTGGCGGTCTTGTCACCCTCGAGAGCGCGGAGGTCGGTCTCGAGCGTCGATGCCGACGCGACGGTGTGACCCTTGCTGTCGTCGACCAGCTGCACGAAGACGTGGCGGGCCGAGCGGTTGACGACGAGGCGCGGACGCACCTCGGTGCCGACGACCTTCTTGCGAAGGCGGGCGTGACGACGCGCGCGGGCGTCAGACTTTGACTTGAGAGCCATGGTTACTTACCACTCTTTCCGGCCTTGCGACGCACGACCTCGCCGGCGTAACGCACACCCTTGCCCTTGTACGGCTCGGGCTTGCGGATCTTGCGGATGTTCGCAGCTGCCTCGCCGACAGCCTGCTTGTCGATACCGCTGACGGTGAGCTTGTTCGTACCCTCGACCGTGAGCGTGATGCCGGCGGGCGGGTCGATGAGGACCGGGTGCGAGAAGCCGAGGGCGAACTCGACCGAGCTGCCCTTCTGCGCCACGCGGTAACCGGTTCCGACGACCTCGAGACCCTTGGTGTAGCCCTGGGTCACGCCGATGATGTTGTTGTTGATGAGGGTGCGGGTCAGGCCGTGAAGCGACCGCGACGCACGCTCGTCATCGGGACGGGTGACGAGAACCTGGTTCTCCTCGACCGCGACCTCGATGGGGTTGGCCACCGTCAGGGTGAGCTCACCCTTGGGGCCCTTGACCTGCACCTCACGGCCGTCGACCGAAACGGTCACGCCCGCGGGAACGTCGATGGGAAGGCGTCCAATACGCGACATTTCGAATTACCACACGTAGGCGAGAACTTCTCCGCCCACGCCCTTCTGCTCGGCCTGACGGTCAGTGAGGAGACCGGAGGAGGTGGACAGGATGGCCACGCCGAGGCCGCCGAGGACCTTGGGGAGCTCCGTCGACTTCGCGTACACGCGGAGGCCGGGCTTCGAGACGCGCTTGATGCCGGCGATGGAGCGCTCGCGGTTGGGGCCGTACTTCAGCTGCAGCGTGAGGTTCTTGCCCACGCGAGCGTCAGAGGTCTCCCAGCCGGCGATGTAGCCCTCCTGCTGGAGGATCTCGGCGATGTGCGTCTTGAGCTTGCTCGACGGCAGGGTCACGGAGTCGTGATGCGCCGAGTTCGCGTTGCGCAGACGGGTCAGCAGATCTGCGACCGGGTCTGTCATTGTCATTGTGTTTTTCCTTTGTTCATGAGGTTCCGGCTGCCGTTACACGACAGACGGCCTGCGATGAGCACGCAATCTTCAATTGTACGGGATCGGGCGGGGTGCTCCGCACCCCGCCCGAAAACCGGTCACGCCTGGGCGTCGTCCGTCCGGAACGGGAAGCCGAGCTGACGGAGCAGAGCCCGTCCCTCGTCATCCGTCTTCGCGGTGGTGACGACGGTGATGTCGAAACCACGAACCCGGTCGATCTTGTCCTGGTCGATCTCGTGGAACACGCTCTGCTCCTGGAGACCGAACGTGTAGTTGCCGTTGCCGTCGAACTGCTTCGGCGACAGACCGCGGAAGTCGCGGATACGGGGCAGGGCGAGCGAGACCAGACGGTCGATGAACTCCCACGCACGGTCGCCACGGAGGGTGACGTGCGCGCCGATGGCCTGGCCCTCGCGCAGCTTGAACTGCGCGATGGACTTGCGGGCCTTCGTGACGATCGGCTTCTGGCCGGTGATCTTGGTGAGGTCGTCGACCGCACCATCGATCACCTTGCTGTCGCGAGCTGCCTCGCCGACACCGGTGTTCACGACGACCTTGACCAGGCCGGGGATCTGCATGACGTTCGCGTAGCCGAACTCTTCCTGCAGAGCCTTCTTGATCTCGGAGTTGTACTTCGCCTTCAGGCGGGGCTGCACCTTGACAGCCTCCGCAGCGTCAGTAGCTGCCATCAGAGGTCCTTACCGCTCTTCTTCGCGTAACGCACGCGGACGGTGCGCTTGACGCCGTCCTTGGTCTGCTCCTCGACCCGGTGACCGACACGGGTCGGCTTCTTGGTCGAGGGGTCGACGACTGCGACGTTCGAGATGTGGATGGGAGCCTCGACAGTCTCGAGGCCGCCCGTCTTGGTGCCGCGCTGCGTCTGACCGACGCGCGTGTGCTTGGTGACGTAGTTGACGCCTTCGACGATCACGCGGTTCTGCTCCGACAGGATCTCGAGGACCTTGCCCTGCTTGCCGCGGTCGCCGCCCTTCTCCTGCTTGCGTCCGCTGATGACCTGAACCAGGTCGCCCTTCTTGAGCTTCGCCATGATCAGATGACCTCCGGTGCCAGCGAGACGATCTTCATGAACTTCTTGTCACGAAGCTCACGACCGACCGGCCCGAAGATACGGGTGCCGCGGGGCTCCCCGTCGTTCTTCAGGATGACGGCGGCGTTCTCGTCGAACTTGATGTAGGAGCCGTCCGGACGACGGACCTCCTTCTTGGTGCGAACGATGACCGCCTTGACGACGTCACCCTTCTTGACGTTCCCACCGGGGATCGCGTCCTTGACGGTCGCGACGATGGTGTCGCCGAGGCCGGCGTAGCGACGCTTGGAGCCACCGAGCACACGGATGGTGAGCAGCTCCTTGGCGCCGGTGTTGTCGGCGACCTTGAGTCGGGATTCCTGCTGAATCACTTGGCCTTCTCCAGAATCTCCACCAGACGCCAGCGCTTCGTGGCGCTCAGCGGGCGGGTCTCGTTGATGAGGACCAGGTCGCCGATACCGGCCGAGTTGGTCTCATCGTGCGCCTTGACCTTCGAGGTGCGGCGGATGACCTTGCCGTAAAGCGGGTGCTTCACGCGGTCCTCGACCTCGACCACGATGGTCTTGTCCATCTTGTCGCTGACGACGTAGCCACGACGCGACTTGCGGTAGCCACGGGCCTCCGCGTCGCGGACGTCGTGTGCGGCGTGCTCAGCCTCGACAGCGGCTTCCTTCTTGGTGGCCATCACTCAGCCTCTTCCTTCACGGCGTCGTCGGCGGAGTCCGCCTTCTTCGCCTTCGACTTGGTCGCCTTCTTGGCCGGAGCCTCGACGGGAGCGGGCGTCGCACGGATGCCCAGCTCGCGCTCGCGGATCACGGTGTACAGGCGCGCGATGTCGCGCTTGACGGCGCGGATGCGGCCGTGGCTCTCCAGCTGGCCGGTGGCCGACTGGAAACGGAGGTTGAACAGCTCCTCCTTGGCCTTGCGCAGCTCCTCGACGAGGCGCTGGTCTTCGAACGTGTCGAGCTCTGCCGGAGCGAGCTCCTTGGTGCCGATCGCCATTACGCGTCGCCTCCCTCGCGCTTGATGATGCGTGCCTTGAGCGGCAGCTTGTGGATGGCACGGGTCAGTGCCTCGCGAGCGAGCTCCTCGCTCACGCCGGCGACCTCGAAGAGGACGCGACCCGGCTTGACGTTGGCGACCCACCACTCGGGCGAGCCCTTACCGGAACCCATTCGGGTCTCAGCCGGCTTCTTGGTGAGCGGACGGTCGGGGTAGATGTTGATCCACACCTTTCCGCCACGCTTGATGTGACGCGTCATGGCGATACGAGCGGACTCGATCTGACGGTTCGTCACGTAAGCCGGGGTGAGCGCCTGGATGCCGAACTCACCGAACGACACCTGGGTGCCACCGGTGGCCTGGCCCGAGCGACCCGGGTGGTGCTGCTTGCGGTACTTGACCTTGCGGGGAATAAGCATCAGGCAGACGCTCCTTCTGCGACGGGTGCCTCGTTGCGCGGCGCGCGGCGGCGGTCGCCACCACGGTCGTCACGACGGGACTTCGGTGCGTTCGCCTGCTCGCGAGCAAGCTCCTTGGCGGTGAGGTCGCCCTTGTAGATCCAGACCTTCACGCCGATGCGGCCGAAGGTGGTCTTGGCCTCGTAGAAGCCGTAGTCGATGTTCGCGCGCAGCGTGTGCAGCGGCACACGACCCTCGCGGTAGAACTCCGAACGGCTCATCTCGGCGCCGCCGAGGCGGCCGGAGACCTGGATGCGGATGCCCTTGGCGCCGGCGCGCTGAGCGCCCTGCAGACCCTTGCGCATCGCACGACGGAAGGCGACACGGGCAGACAGCTGCTCGGCGATGCCCTGCGCGACGAGCTGAGCGTCGGCCTCGGGGTTCTTGACCTCGAGGATGTTCAGCTGGATCTGCTTGCCCGAGAGCTTCTCGAGGTCGCCGCGGATGCGCTCGGCCTCGGCGCCGCGGCGACCGATCACGATGCCCGGACGGGCGGTGTGGATGTCGACGCGGACGCGGTCGCGGGTGCGCTCGATCTCGATGTTCGAGACACCGGCACGGTCGAGCTGCGTCTGCAGCAGACGACGGATCTTGATGTCCTCGGCCACGTAGTCGGCGTAACGCTGACCAGGCTTCGTCGAGTCGGAGAACCAACGCGAAACGTGATCAGTGGTGATGCCGAGGCGGAAGCCGTACGGGTTGACCTTCTGTCCCATTACTTGCTCGCCTTCTTGTTGCTGTCGCCGGCAGCGGCCGGAGCCGCCTCGGGCGTGGAGAGCACGACCGTGATGTGGCTCGTGCGCTTCTTGATCTGGAAAGCGCGACCCTGAGCACGGGGCTGGAAACGCTTGAGCGTCGTGCCCTCGTCGACGTACGCGTTCTTCACGTACAGGTCCTGCTCGTCGAGGTACTCGCCGTCGCGATCGGCCTTCACCTGCGCGTTGGCGATCGCCGACGCGACAAGCTTGTAGATCGGCTCACTGGCGCTCTGCTGAGCGAACTTCAGGATCGCCAGGGCCTCTTTGGCCTGCTTTCCCTTGATGAGCGCGACGACACGACGAGCCTTCTGCGGGGTCACGCGGATGTGCTTCACGCGTGCGATGGATTCGACCATTAGCGGCGCCGCCCCTTCTTGTCGTCCTTCTCGTGGCCGCGGAAGGTGCGGGTGGGCGCGAACTCGCCCAGCTTGTGACCGACCATGGTCTCGGACACGAACACGGGGATGTGCTTGCGTCCGTCGTGGACCGCGATCGTGTGACCCAGCATGGCCGGGATGATCATGGACCGACGGGACCAGGTCTTGATGACGTTCTTCGTGCCGGCTTCGTTCTGGCCGATCACCTTGCGAAGCAGGTGCTCGTCGACGAAGGGGCCCTTCTTAAGACTGCGAGGCATCTTCTCTTACTCCTACTTGCGCTTCTTGCCGGCGTTACGACGACGCACGATGTACTTGTCGCTCTCCTTGTTGGCGTGACGGGTACGACCCTCAGCCTGTCCCCAAGGAGAAACGGGGTGACGACCACCGGAGGTCTTACCCTCACCACCACCGTGGGGGTGGTCGACCGGGTTCATCGCGACACCACGCACGGTCGGGCGGACGCCCTTCCAGCGCATGCGGCCGGCCTTGCCCCAGTTGATGTTCGACTGCTCGGCGTTGCCGACCTCGCCGATGGTCGCGCGGCAGCGCGCATCGACGTTGCGGATCTCGCCGGAGGGCAGACGCAGCTGAGCGAAGTTGCCGTCCTTGGCGACGAGACGGACGGATGCTCCGGCCGAACGCGCCATCTTGGCACCGCCGCCGGGGCGGAGCTCGATCGCGTGGATCACGGTACCGGTGGGGATGTTCTTCAGCGGGAGGTTGTTGCCCGGCTTGATGTCAGCCCCGGCACCCGACTCGACGACGTCGCCCTGCTTGAGCTTCGCCGGCGCGAGGATGTAGCGCTTCTCGCCGTCGAAGTAGTGCAGCAGCGCGATACGAGCGGTGCGGTTGGGGTCGTACTCGATGTGAGCGACCTTGGCGTTGACGCCGTCCTTGTCATTGCGACGGAAGTCGATGACACGGTACTGACGCTTGTGTCCACCACCGATGTGACGGGTCGTGATGCGGCCCTGGTTGTTGCGACCACCGGTCTTCGAGAGCGGGCGCAGCAGCGACTTCTCCGGCGTCGATCGAGTGATCTCGGCGAAGTCAGCCACCGACGAGCCGCGACGGCCCGGGGTCGTGGGCTTGTACTTGCGAATAGCCATGATTGTCCTTTATCCCCCGGATCAGCCGATTGCCGTGAAGATGTCGATGGTGCCCGACTTCAGGGTCACGATGGCGCGCTTGGTGTCCTTGCGCTTGCCGGTGCCGAAGCGGGTGCGACGAGCCTTGCCGACGCGGTTGAGGGTGTTGACCCCTGCGACCTTGACGCCGAAGATCTTCTCGATGGCGAGCTTGATCTCGGTCTTCGAAGCGCGCGGGTCGACGAGGAAGGTGTACTTGCCCTCGTCGATGAGCCCGTAGCTCTTCTCGGACACGACCGGCTTCAGGATGATGTCGCGCGGGTCCTTGTTCAGGGCCGTCTGGAGAACAGATGCCTGCTCGCTCATGCGGAGACCTCCTGGTTGGCGCCGGTCTTCGCGGCGATGAAGCCCTCGAGAGCGGCCTGGGTGAAGACGATGTCGTCGGAGACGAGCACGTCGTAGGCGTTGAGCTGGTCGAACGACAGCACGTGGATGTTGCTGAGGTTGCGGATGCTCTTGAGCGCCAGCTCGTCGCCGCGCTCGATGACCACGAGGACGTTCTTCGACGTGGCGACCGTGGCGAGGAAGCTCGCCGCAGCCTTGGTCGAGGGCGCGCCCTCGGTGCCGAAGGCGTCGATCGCGTGCAGACGGTCACCACGGAAGCGGTCGCTCAGCGCGCCCAGCAGGGCGGCGGCGATCATCTTCTTGGGGGTGCGCTGCGAGTAGTCGCGCGGCTTCGGGCCGTGCACGATGCCACCACCGGTCATGTGCGGCGCGCGGATCGAGCCCTGACGGGCGTTACCCGTGCCCTTCTGCTTGAAGGGCTTGCGGCCGGCACCCGAGACCTCACCACGACGCTTGGTCGAGTGGGTTCCCTGGCGGGCGGCGGCGAGCTGCGCGACGACGACCTGGTGGATCAGCGGAATGTTCGTCTTGACGTCGAACAGAGCGGCGGGCAGCTCGATCGAGCCGGCCTTCTTGCCGTCTGCCTTGAGGACGTCGAGCGCGAGAGTCGAGTCAGCCATGATCAGGCACCCTTCACTGCGTTGCGGACGTAGACGATGCGGCCACGTGCACCGGGGACGGCGCCCTTGACGAGCAGCAGACCCTTCTCGGCGTCGACGGCGTGCACCGTGAGGTTGAGGACGGTCACGCGCTCGCCACCCATACGGCCGGCCATGCGCATGCCCTTGAAGACGCGGCTCGGGGTCGACGATGCGCCGATGGAGCCGGGCTTGCGGTGGTTGCGGTGCGAACCGTGCGATGCCGAGACGCCCTTGAAGTTGTGGCGCTTCATGACACCGGCGAAGCCCTTGCCCTTGCTCGTGCCGACGACGTCGACGAGCTGGCCGGCCTCGAAGGTGCCGTCGACCGTGAGCTCCTGGCCCAGGGTGTAGTCACCGGCATCCGCGGTGCGGATCTCGGTGACGTGACGACGCGGCGTGACGCCGGCGGCCTCGAAGTGGGCGGAGAGCGGCTTGTTTACCTTGCGGGGGTCGATCTGACCGTACGCGATCTGCACGGCGTTGTAGCCGTCCTTCTCGGGCGTACGGATCTGGGTGACCACGTTCGGTGCGAGCTCGATCACGGTGACCGGGATGAGCTTGCCGTTCTCGTTCCAGACCTGGGTCATGCCGAGCTTCGTGCCGAGCAGGCCCTTGGAAATCTTTGCGTTGATGTCAACCATGTCGGACCTCAGAGCTTGATCTCGATGTTGACGTCAGCCGGCAGGTCGAGACGCATCAGCGAGTCGACTGCCTTGGGCGTCGGGTCGACGATGTCGATCAGACGCTTGTGGGTGCGCATCTCGAAGTGCTCGCGGCTGTCCTTGTACTTGTGGGGCGACCGGATGACGCACACGACGTTCTTCTCGGTCGGAAGGGGCACGGGACCGATGACAGTCGCGCCCGCACGGGTCACGGTGTCGACGATCTTGCGTGCGGACGTGTCGATGACCTCGTGGTCATACGACTTCAGGCGAATGCGGATCTTCTGTCCCGCCATTGTCTGCTTCTCTCTCTTAGGCGTCTTACCGTCCGGGGCCGGGTGACCCTGGGGCATTGGACGCACGACGGCGCTGTTCGCGCCTCGGCACTTCGCTTCTCGGGATCTCGGATCGGAGTCCGTGAGCCTGTCGAAGGGGCTGCACCACTGTTCTGCTGTCATCCCGCACGCCTCGCGACGCGCGGATTCCGACCTCCGCCACGCATGGCGGAACCTCCGTGAGGAGGTGTCGGGGTTGTCCTGCCACCCGCGGCCTAGGTCCCTGCGCCCGATCCCTGAGGGATGACGCCGCCTATGCACTGTCGTGATGGTGATCCAGCGCACGCGGAGCGCGCCGGAATGTCGAACCTGTCTATTCTGCCACGGCGGAATCCGCATCCGCAAACCCGGGCGTGTCGCGCCCCGCGGGTGCCTCGGGTCGGGCACCGGAGTCGCCGAGCGGGATCATCCTCCGAGCGCGGGGCGAGGCATCCCCATGCCTCGCCCCGCTTTGGGGAGGACGCCCGGGCGAGGGGGCGCACCGGGCGCGAGAGGCGCGGCGTGAAGGGACACCGCTCCTCCCGCTCGAGAGCGCGGCGTCGCCGCCGCGCAGGCAGAGGATCGGCCGTCGCGCGCGACGCGCGAGCGATGCACGATGTTCCCCACGATCGTTCCCCAGTTCGAACGCGGCGTACCGCGTGGATTCAGGATGCCGGACCCCTCCGACTCCTCGACCGCGCATTCCCCAGGCGGTCGCTGCTCACTATAGGCGAAGCAGAAGGGAAGGTCGATACTGCCGGACCGGTATACAGCAGAAGGCGGCGACGATCCGGGATGGATCGCCGCCGCCTTCTGGCGACTGCGGAGATCTACTCGTTGCCGACTGCCTTGTCGGCCTGTTCGCGGATCTCGTCGATCTTGTCCGCGGCGCCGGGAGCGATCTTCTTCGCGAAGTCGGCGACGCCGTCGAGCACCTTGTCGCTGACCTCTTCGGCCTGCTCGCTCTTCACGGCCTCTTCGATCTTGTCCTTGTTCTGCTCGAACAGCTCCTTGCCCTTGTTGACGGCGTTGCCGACGGTGTCCTCGATGCCCATGCTGTGTCCCCTCGATTGAGTCCGGGTCGATGCGCCGGAGATGACCTGCGCATCTTCATTGTGCCGGTATCGACCGATCGGGGGAAGAGACGGATACGGGCGAGGTCGCACGCCGTCATCCCCCGCACACGACGAAGGGGCCGGACCCGAAGGTCCGACCCCTGTGCCAGGAAGCAGATGCTTACTTGATGATGCTGGTGACCGTACCGGCGCCGACGGTGCGTCCACCCTCACGGATGGCGAAGCCGAGGCCCTCCTCCATGGCGATCGGCTGGATCAGCTCGACCGTCATGTCGGTGGTGTCGCCGGGCATGACCATCTCGGTGCCCTCGGGCAGCGAGATGACGCCGGTGACGTCGGTGGTGCGGAAGTAGAACTGCGGGCGGTAGTTCGTGTAGAACGGGTTGTGACGGCCACCCTCGTCCTTGGAGAGGATGTACGCGGTGCCCTCGAAGTTCGTGTGAGGGGTGACCGAGCCCGGCTTCACGATGACCTGGCCGCGCTCGACGTCCTCGCGCTTGGTGCCACGGAGAAGCAGACCACAGTTCTCGCCGGCCCAGGCCTCGTCGAGCTGCTTGTGGAACATCTCGATACCCGTGACCGTGGTCTTGACGGTCGGACGCAGTCCGACGATCTCGACCTCGGAGTTGATGGCCAGGGTGCCACGCTCGGCGCGGCCCGTGACGACGGTGCCACGACCGGTGATCGTGAAGACGTCCTCGACCGGCATGAGGAACGGCTTGTCGCGGTCACGCTCGGGGTCCGGCACGCTGTCGTCGACAGCCTGCATGAGCTCGAGGATCTTCTCGGTCCACTTCTCGTCGCCCTCGAGCGCCTTGAGCGCCGAGACCTGCACGACGGGAGCGTTGTCGCCGTCGAAGCCCTGCGAAGAGAGCAGCTCGCGGACCTCGAGCTCGACGAGCTCCAGGATCTCCTCGTCGTCGACCATGTCGCTCTTGTTCAGGGCGACGAGCAGGTACGGCACGCCGACCTGCTTCGCGAGCAGAACGTGCTCGCGGGTCTGAGCCATGGGGCCGTCGGTGGCGGCGACCACGAGGATCGCGCCGTCCATCTGCGCTGCACCCGTGATCATGTTCTTGACGTAGTCGGCGTGGCCGGGGGCGTCAACGTGTGCGTAGTGGCGCTTCGGGGTCTCGTACTCGATGTGCGAGATGTTGATGGTGATACCACGCTGGCGCTCTTCCGGCGCCGAGTCGATGGAAGCGAAGTCGCGCTGCACGTTGGTGTCGGAGGGGTACTTGTCAGCAAGCACCTTCGAGATCGCTGCGGAGAGCGTGGTCTTGCCGTGGTCGACGTGACCGATCGTTCCGATGTTGACGTGCGGCTTGGTCCGCTCGAACTTGGCCTTAGCCACTTGGTCCTCCTCAGGACGTCGTGTAGAGGTGTCCGGGCACTGGATTGCGACCGGATCTCTACGGGTTAGGTTCTCAGTTTAGTAGAGAGGGAATGTGAAGTTGTAGGAGACCTGGGAGCGGCCCTTCGACAGGCTCAGGAACCCATGGGTTGCTGAGCCTGTCGAAGCACCGACTCCCAGACAGGTGTTACTCGCCGCCCTGGTGCTTCTGGACGATCTCGTCCGCCACAGCGCGGGGAACCTCGGCGTAGCTGTTGAACTCCATCGAGTAGACGGCGCGGCCCGAGGTCTTCGAGCGCAGGTCACCGATGTAGCCGAACATCTCGGACAGCGGCACGTGAGCACGGACGACCTTGACGCCGGCGGCATCCTCCATCGACTGGATCTGGCCACGACGCGAGTTCAGGTCGCCGATGACGTCGCCCATGTACTCCTCGGGAGTACGGACCTCGACGGCCATCAGCGGCTCGAGCAGCACGGGGTTCGCGCGACGCAGGGCCTCCTTGAAGCCCATGGATCCCGCGATCTTGAACGCCATCTCCGAGGAGTCGACATCGTGAGCGGCACCGTCGACGATGGTCGCCTTGACGCCGACGATCGGGTAGCCGGCGAGCACGCCGACGTTCATCGCGTCCTGGAAACCGGCGTCGATCGAGCCGATGTACTCGCGCGGGATACGTCCACCGGTGACGGCGTTGACGAACTCGTACGTCTTCTCGTCGTCGAGCTCGAGCGGCTCGATGTTGAACTGGATCTTCGCGAACTGACCCGATCCACCCGTCTGCTTCTTGTGGGTGTAGTCGTGCTTCTCGACGGCCTTGCGGATCGTCTCGCGGTAGGCCACCTGGGGCTTGCCGACATTCGCCTCGACGTTGAACTCGCGCTTCATGCGGTCGACGAGGATGTCGAGGTGCAGCTCGCCCATGCCCTTGATGGTCGTCTGACCGGTCTCGGGGTTGAGCTCCGTGCGGAAGGTCGGGTCCTCTTCGGCGAGCTTCTGGATGGCGACACCCAGCTTCTCCTGGTCGGCCTTGGTCTTCGGCTCGATGGCGACCTCGATGACGGGCTCGGGGAACGTCATCGACTCGAGGACGACCGGCGAGTTCGGGTCGGTCAGGGTGTCACCGGTGGTGGTGTCCTTCAGGCCGATGACCGCGTAGATGTTGCCCGCGGTGACCGAGGGGACCGGGATCTCCTTGTTGGCGTGCATCTGGAAGATCTTTCCGATGCGCTCCTTCTTGCCCTTGGTCGAGTTGACGACCTGAGCGCCGGACTCGAGCTCGCCCGAGTAGACGCGCACGTAGGTCAGGCGACCGAAGAACGGGTGCACGGCGACCTTGAAGGCCAGGGCTGCGAACGGGTCCTTCGCGTCGGGGTGACGCTCGATGATCGTGTCGTAGTCCTTGGGGTCGTGCGCCTGGATCGAGCCCACGTCGAGCGGGTTCGGCAGGAAGTCGATGACCGCGTCGAGCATCGGCTGGACGCCACGGTTCTTGAACGCGGAGCCGCAGAGCACCGGGTAGATCTCGGAGGCGACCGTCATCTTACGGATCGCGCCCTTGATCTCGGCGACCGTGAGCTCCTCGCCACCGAAGAACTTCTCGAGCAGAGCGTCGTCGGTCTCGGCGACGGTCTCGAGGAGCAGCTGACGGTACTCGTCGGCCTTCTCCTTGAGATCTGCCGGGATCTCCTGGATCTCGTAGGAGGCGCCCATGGTGACGTCACCCTTGGAGTCACCGGCCCAGACGAGCGCGCGCATCTCGATGAGGTCGACGACTCCGATGAAGTCGTTCTCCGCACCGATGGGCAGCTGGATGACCAGCGGCTTCGCGCCGAGGCGGTTGATGATCGTGTCGACCGTGAAGTAGAAGTCCGCGCCGAGCTTGTCCATCTTGTTGACGAAGCAGATGCGGGGGACGTTGTACTTGTCGGCCTGACGCCACACGGTCTCGGACTGGGGCTCGACGCCCTCCTTGCCGTCGAAGACGGCGACCGCACCGTCGAGGACGCGGAGCGAGCGCTCCACCTCGACCGTGAAGTCCACGTGACCGGGGGTGTCGATGATGTTGATCTGGTTCTTGTTCCAGTAGCAGGTCACGGCGGCAGACGTGATCGTGATGCCGCGCTCCTTCTCCTGCTCCATCCAGTCGGTGGTCGACGCACCGTCGTGGGTCTCGCCGAGCTTGTGGTTGACGCCCGTGTAGAACAGGATGCGCTCGGTCGTGGTGGTCTTGCCAGCATCGATGTGAGCCATGATGCCGATGTTCCGAACCTTGCTCAGGTCGGTGAGCACGTCTTGTGCCACAGGAGTGTCCTTATCTTTTTGGCAGTCGTACTGCGAAGAGGGGGTGCCCGCCCCCGACGATCCGTCGGGGGCGGGCGAAGCTGTTACCAGCGGTAGTGAGCGAACGCGCGGTTCGACTCGGCCATCTTGTGCGTGTCCTCGCGACGCTTGACAGCAGCGCCGAGACCGTTCGACGCGTCGAGGATCTCGTTCTGGAGACGCTCGGTCATCGTCTTCTCGCGGCGACCCTTGGCGTAGCTGACGAGCCAGCGCAGCGCGAGGGTGTTGGCGCGGTGCGGCTTGACCTCGACCGGCACCTGGTAGGTCGAACCACCGACGCGGCGGCTCTTGACCTCGAGGGTGGGGCGGACGTTGTCGAGCGCCTTCTTGAGCGTGGCGACGGCATCCTGGCCACCGTTCTTCGCCTCGACGCCCTTGAGGGCGTTGTAGACGATCGACTCGGCGAGGGACTTCTTGCCGTCGACCAGGATCTTGTTGACCAGCTGGCTGACGATCGGAGCGCCGTAGACCGGGTCGTTGACGACGGGACGCTTAGGTGCGGGACCCTTACGAGGCATCTAACTCAACCCTTCTTCGCGCCGTAGCGGGAACGAGCCTGCTTACGGTTCTTGACGGCCTGGGTGTCCAGGGCGCCACGGACGATCTTGTAACGCACACCGGGGAGGTCCTTGACACGACCGCCGCGGACGAGCACCAGCGAGTGCTCCTGCAGGTTGTGACCCTCGCCCGGGATGTAGGCGGTGACCTCGGTGCCGTTACGGAGCTTCACACGTGCGACCTTGCGCATCGCCGAGTTCGGCTTCTTCGGGGTGGTGGTGTAGACGCGGGTGCAGACCCCGGCCTGCTGCGGGTTCGACTTCAGGGCGGGAGCCTTGGTCTTGGAGACCTTCGGCGAGCGACCCTTGCGAACCAACTGCTGAATGGTTGGCACGTTCTCTCCTCATAGTGCTGCACGGTGACAGCGTGATGGATTCACATCAGACCCACCGGCACGCCGGAACCGACGTGCTTTTGTGGTGGTGGGTATGCCGTGGGGGCGGACCGGCAAGGTGCCGACGCCCAGCGCGCACGTCAAGACGTGCACACACCTGGTCAAGTGTAATGCCGCGTAACCTAGCGGTCAAATGGATCCGGGACCCACGGGGTCACGGCGTGTCGGGGCCGAACGGCGTGTCCAGGGATTCGGTGAGCTCGGCGAGCAGCGCCTCGATCTGCGGCTCGACGTGCTGGGAGATCGCCGCCTGGATCCGGAAGCGATGCCGGAGCACGAGTCCGCAGATCTCGCGGCCGATCATGTTCGCGTACTCGTCGGCGAGGGTGACCTCCTGCCGCAGCGCCGTCTTGGCCTCTTCACTCAGCGGGGGCAGCGGGGGCAGCTCGTCGGCCGCGTCGTCGGCGAGACCCGCGATCGTGAACAGGAACGGTGCCCCGGGAACCGGCTCGGGATCCAGCGGCAACCCGTCGAACTCGGGGTCCAGGTCCTCGGACGGCCGGTAGCTGCGGGCGCGGTTCCGCGCGGCCTGCTGGTCGAGCTCGCGCTGCAGGGTGGGGAGATTGCGGGCGGTGTACTCCGCGACGGCGGCATCGACGATCGTCTTGATCCGCGTGGAGAGTCCGTGCTGCACGCCGTGCGGGGTGTTCGAGGCGATGCCGGCGGCCGAGAGCACGGGAGATCCGAGGCAGCGGCGACACGGCGCGACGCGTCCGCGGTGCGTGGCCGGCTCCCACCGGGGCACCCAGCGGATCCAGGCCTCCACGGCCTGTGCCACCTGGGACTCCAGCGAACGCTCCACGCCTGAAGTGTACGGCGGCTCGGGCGTGTCGGCGTCGAGGGACGCGCGCCGGATGCTCACTCGTCGTCGTCGCGCTCCCAGCGCCAGCGCGGATGCTGCGCCCTGGTGCGCCGCAGGGCGATGCCGCCCCAGCCGGCTACGGCCGCCGCGACCAGCACCACGGCGCTCGCACCACCGGTGACCAGGTCGCCCGCGACGACGGTGGCGGTGACCACTCCGCCGGTCGCGATCAGCACGCAGAGCCACACGACCGCGAGGTGGACGAGCGCCGCCACGAGCGCGATCACCGGCACCGATGCGAAGCGCGGCCGCACCCGCTGCAGTGCTCGAGCGAGTGCGGCGACGAATCCGAGCATCGCGGCCAGCATTCCGAGCACGCCGGGCAGCGGGCCGAGACCGGGCACCGCGATGATCTCGGCATCCGTCACCAGGCTCACGGCGCCGAGCCCGAACACCGCCAGGGCGAAGAAGCCGATGACGGCGAAGACCAGCGCCAGAACGACCGAGACCCCCGCGGACTCGGGTCTGCGGGGGTCTGGCGTCGACATGTGCGGTGGTTATCGCGACAGCGTCGGACCGGCTTCGAGGGTGCGCTCGTACTCGCGCTGCGCCTCCTCGTTGAGCTCGGTCTTGCGGGCGCCGCTGCGGGCCACCCAGGCACCGAACCAGATCGTGAGCTCGCGGCCGAACACGAACGCCGCGATCGCGAGCGGAGCGAAGAGCTCCTCGCTCACGAAGGTCGCGCCCTGGGCCGAGGTGAGCAGCCAGAACGGGGCCTCGAAGAGCTGGCCGAGGATGTGACCGCCGTAGGCGATGATGCCGACGAAGATGCCGAACACGACCCAGCGGCCCCAACGGCCCCGGTTGATGATCGCACCGAGCAGCCAGAAGCCGAGGAAGAACACCACGACCGGCACCCAGAATCCGAACGTGGTGAGCGGAGCGAGCGCGGCCTCGCCGATGTTCTCGCCGGTGACGTCGCCGTGGATGGCCCCGAGGCCGATCGCGGTGCCGAGGTAGAGGATCGCGAACGCCAGCGTCGCGAGAAGGCCGATCGCACCGGCGGTCCCGCGGTTGCCGCGCTCGCGCGGCGGCTCAGGGGCCTGGACGAAGATCGGCTGAGGGGCGACGGCGGGAGCGATGACCGCGGGCGGCTCCGCCGCAGCCGTCTGCGCGGCGGTCGGCTCGGAGGGCACGATGCGCGTCGCAGTGTCGTCCTCGAACGATGGGGCCACGGATCCCGCATAGGCGGTGTCGGCGATCGAGGGCTCGTCGTGCGCCCCGGCGGCGTCGATGACCGCGGTACGGTCGTCGTCGGCGGCGAGAGCGTTCAGCGCCGGGGTCGCGAACGTGCCGGGGTGTTCCATCTCGGCGGCTTCGAAGGCAGCGAGGTCGGGGTCGACGTGCGCGGTGGATGCGGTCGCATCGGAGTCCCCGGTCGATGCGGTCGCGTCGCCTGTGGTCGACCGGGTGGCGGCATCCGTCGTGCCGGCTGCGTCGGTGTCGTCCCGGACGACTGCGTCGCCGTCGTGAGCGCTGTCGGCCGAGGCACCGGTGGCGGAGGGGACGTCGGCGCCCGCCGCTGCAGCGGCGTCGAGACCGGCGTTCGCGCTGTCGACGACGTCGTCGACGTCTCTCGGCTGCTCGTTCTGGGGAACGTCGGGGTCACTCATGGGGGCGCCTCTCGTGGAAGTGGTCACTGCGAGGTTACCGCCGCGTGTTCGCGCGCCAAGGGAGGCGTGCCGACGTGTCGGCCACCCCGGATCGATGCGGATGCCGAGCGCGGGTCAGGGCAGGATGCCGCGGAGCCCGTCGCCGAAGAACGCGGCCATCTCGGGGACGATCGGCAGCGCGAACCAGAACAGTCCGACGACGACACCCGTGCACAGGATGCCTGCTACCCAGCTGATCGCCAGATTGCGTCCCCCCACTCGTGCCATGGCTCCACGCTACGGGTGCGCGAGGACGGATGCCAGACGCAACGCCGATCCGGATGCCGCGCTCAGCGAGCGGCTCGTCCCCGCAGTCGCCAGAGCAGCCAGAGGCTCGAGAGCGGGACGAGCAGCACACCGAGGACGAGAGCCCCGGACCACACGACGTCGTACACCGCAGGCACCAGGGGATTGTTCACGGTGGTCACCGCATCCCCGGTTCCGGAGGAGCTGCCGCTCTCGAACCCGGCGACGCCCCAGAACGTTCCTCCGATGACGGCGGAGATCACGAGGGTCACGAAGGGAACGACGATCGCGACGACCTTCTCCCACGTCCTCCAGAGCGGGCTCAGGCACACGAGCACGGCGCCGACGATCCACCCGATGATCGGCACCACGAAGCCGCCCGCGCCGAGGGTGATCGCTGCGACGATCGCGAAGGTGCGGCCGCTCGTGACGGGCGGCTTCGCCGGCTCTGGCAGGGAGGCTGCGGGAGCATCCTCGGACTGCGCCTGCGCTTCGCGTGCGATGACGGCCGGGTCGCCCAGAGCGGCGATCCGCGCGGAGAGCTCGGCGACGTCGAGTCCGCTCAGCTCTTCGGCGATGCCCGAACGGATCTCGCCGGCGACGCCGTGCGGGAGCGCGCGCATCGCCTCATCGAGACGCGCGAGGTACTCGTCGCGCATGCCGTCCGCAATGAGCTGGGTCATGGTCTTTCCTCTCCGACGATGCCCGTGACGACACGGGCGAACGGGGCCCACTGGGCCCGGAATCTCTCGAGCTGCACGGATCCGGCATCCGTGAGGCGGTAGTACTTGCGCACCGGGCCGCTCTCCGAAGGCTGCTCGAATGTGCTGACCCAGCCGTTGTCGCGGAGCCGGCC
The DNA here is from genome assembly GCF_044987415.1 of Microbacterium sp. ZW T5_45. NCBI lineage: Bacteria > Bacillati > Actinomycetota > Actinomycetes > Micrococcales > Microbacteriaceae > Microbacterium > Microbacterium sp. ZW T5_45. The sequence continues at coordinate 39,555 of NZ_JBJDRJ010000025.1, forward strand.
GAGCAGCGGGTACAGCGTGCCGATGCTGGCGATGAGCCCCGCCTGGATGAGGGCGTCCGACAGCTGCCAGCCGTACATCGGTTCACGCGAGAGAAGGCCGAGCACGCAGTATTCGACCACCCCCTTGCGCATCTGCGCACCGACGTCGGCTGTCATGCATGACAAGGTAGCATGCGTGGCAAGGTAGATGTCAGCACATCGTCTCGGGCTTCTGAGCTCGCTCGTCGTGCTGCCGCATCGCGCGACGTGCGTTCAGTCGGGGACTCCACCCGGAACCGCTCGGTTTTCCGCGAGAATCGCCCGACGAACCGCATATCGCCCGACAAAAGCGGTACGCGACGGAGACGCGCCTACTGGTCGCGATCGGAATCGTTGATCACTCGATCGATCCAGTCGCGCCGCGGCAACCGGGCGATCTCTTCGCGCGAGAACCAGGAGAGTTCGACGATCTCCTCCATATCCGGAGTTGCGTCATCAAGCAGTTCGCACGCGTACGCGATCGAGATGTACCCGACCTCATCGCCATTGGGATAGGTGACGGCCATGGGCTGACCGCCGTAAGCACCCACGATGCCGGTGATCCGCACCCGCGCACCCGTCTCCTCGAGGACCTCGCGCTCGACGGCATCCGCCGGCTCCTCCCCCGGCTCGACACCCCCGCCGATGAGACTCCAGAGGCCCGAATGGGCGTGCCGGGCGAGCAGGAACCTGGCGCCGTCACGGATCACGGCTGTGACGCCCGGCAGAAGCAGGAATTCGTGCCCGATCCTCGCGCGGATCGAGGCGACGTACGGCGAGATCGACATCGGAGCAGTCTATGCACCGCACTCACCACGCGATCGTGCGCACCCCGGTTACAGTTGGGGGTATGGCTGACAGCTCATTTGACATCGTCTCGAAGGTCGACCACCAGGAGGCGCAGAACGCCCTCAACCAGGCGCACAAGGAGATCGAGCAGCGCTACGACTTCAAGGGCACCGGTGCCTCCATCGAGTGGAGTGGCGAGCAGGTGCTCATCAAGGCGAGCACCGAGGAGCGCGCGACCGCGGTGCTCGACGTCTTCCAGTCGAAGCTCATCAAGCGCGGGATCTCGCTCAAGAGCCTCGACTCGGGCGAGCCCTTCGCGAGCGGCAAGGAGTTCCGCATCGTCTCGAGCCTCAAGGACGGCATCTCCTCGGAGAACGCGAAGAAGATCAACAAGATCATCCGCGACGAAGGCCCCAAGGGCGTCAAGAGCCAGATCCAGGGCGACGAACTGCGCGTGCAGTCCAAGAGCCGCGACGACCTGCAGGCGGTCATCGCGCTGCTCAAGGGCTCGGACCTCGACGTCGACCTGCAGTTCATCAACTACCGCTGAACGCGCTCCGCGCACCGAATGGCTCCCGTTCTGACGGGGGCCATTCGCGTTTCAGGGCCTCGGCCCCTGCGCGCCGGGCTCTCGCCGCAGGAAGACGTCGACGGCGTCCTCGCTCTCGAGGACGAACCCGTGCCGCTCGTACAGCCGTCGCGCGGCGCTCCCCTGCAGCACGTTGAGGCGCAGCATCCGATCGTCGTCCGCGTGATCGCGCAGGATGCCGGTGAGCACACCGCCGCCGATCCCGCGGCCCTGCACAGACGGGTCGAGGTAGAAGTGCTCGATCCACAGCGATTCCCCCTCCGGCCGGACGGCCACGAGTCCGGAGTCACGGCCGTCGACGACGATCACCTGAGTGTGCCCGGGCGCGTAGGCGTCGAGGAACCTCGTCCGCACACGTCGCTCGTCATAGCGTCCCAGACGCTCGAGATCCGCCCGCAGGACGACGGCCCGTAGGTCGGCCATCCACGTGGCGTCCTCCTCGTGAGCGGGGCGGAGGATCCATACGTTCGGCATCCTCTCAGCCAACCACAGCGACGCGGCAGGGGCCGAAGCCCCTGCCGCATCCTGCACGCCGATCAGCCTCCCGAGGGATTCTCGAGGGGCTTGCCCTCGTCATCCGTGGTCTCCTGCTCGAGCACCTCGTCGGTGTCCCCGGAGCCGCCATCGTCGGGCGCGCCTCCCGAGGCCGTGTCGGCCTCCTCATCGGCGCCGGGCGTGCCCTGGGTGTTCTTCGGATCACTCATCTGCGACTCCTTTCATGTCCATCTCTCCGACCGTTCCTTCGTCGGGGAGATGACCTTACGGAACCGCGACCGCGGGCGCCCAGGGGCTTGACCGGGCGGGTGAGCCCCGTCATCCTGTGTCTGCGGCGATGACCGTTCAGGAGCCATCGTCGCTCCTACCGCCGCGGGGCTCGTTCTGACCACCGGGAAGACCCCGCTGACGCCGGGGAGCCACCGGTCCACGACGATCGCGTCGTAGCGGCGGGTGAGCGGGCTGAGGGAGGGTTCGGAAGCCGGCGACGAATCTGGCCGGATGTCTAAGAACGCATTCCGATATACGAGGATTTGTGCCGGAAACTGAAGACGTCGCACTCCGGAGGGCGACGAAGATGCACGACAAGCGACGCGCCGGCGGACGGAATCGGCTCTCCCTTCACGATTCCGCTCCCGGTGGGGATCGGGTCTCCGTCGGCTCCGCGGTCGTGATCGCCTGTGACCGGCGGATACCCCGACTACCGCCGGTCACAGGCACCTCCGACGGCGAACCGGACGGCGCGACACGTTCGACGAAGAAGGATGTGCGTGCGGAGCATCCGGCTTCATGATGTAGTAGCCCTCCAGGCATACCTCGGGGGCCTGGACAGGGGATACGCGGCTGGGGGGTCATGAACATGAGAGGTACCGACGGACCGGGCGCGGTCAAGGTCACACTGGCGGAACGAGTGTTCGAGGACATCGGCGCGCGCATCCTCAATGACGAGTACCCTCCGGGTCATCGCATCCGCGATCTCGAGGTCGCCGAAGAACTCCACGTGTCCCGGACACCGGTGCGCGAGGCGCTGCAGCGCTTGGAGCGCCTCGGCCTGGTCGTCGTCTATCCGAGCCGATACACCGAGGTGACGTCCGTCACCGCCGAGATCATGGCGCAGACGCTCGAGTTCGCGGGTTTCCAGGCCGGGATCGTCGCTCGCCTCGCCGCGACGAGGGCGACGCCGCTCGAGCGGCAGCAGGTCGCGATGCTCATCGAGCGCCTCGCGGATGCCGAGCCCGGCACGGATGCTGCGCGGGCGAGATGGGACGTGTTCGCGTTCCTCGGCGAGCGCACCGGCAACACGCCGCTGCGCTCGATGCTGAGCGAGACCGGACTCGTGATCCGGCGGAACCTCAGCGCCTGCGACGACCCGCACATGGACCACGATCGCATCCAGCAGTTGTGCGGGGAGCTGCGAGAGGCCCTGAACTCCGGCGACGGCGATGCCGCGGAACGTGCAGCGCGAGCGCTCCACGGCATCTGATCGACGGATGCTCAGCGTCGGCCGACGGCCGCCCATCCGGTGACCCAGCGGCCGAGGCGCGCATACGCCTCGGAGCGCGCCTCTCGGCGCGAGAGGAACACATCGTGCAGTGCTCCATCGATGCGCTCGACGGTGACGGACGGGCCGAGCTTCAGCGCCGCGCGTGCGATGTCATCGACCACGAGAACGGTGTCGGCACGCGTGAGATCGTCGCTCCACCGCGTCGGCGTCGCCGAGCGCGTGGAGAGCAGCACGCACACCGGCGCGTCGATCGACAGACCCGCGGCGACCGCGTTGTGCCCCTTGATGATCGCGTGGAACCAGCCGGCGTGCACTGCCATGGTCTGCGCCGGGCGCCACGCGAGATCGACCGTCATCGGGTCGTCGGGATCGGCGACCTCCGCCTGCGCGCGGGTGTAGAAGCCGAGGTCGACCTGCGGCGCGACCTCTCTGGGTGCCCATCGCGCCTGCAGTTCGGCGACAGGCGTGATCAGTGGACGTACGGACGCGACCTGGAACTCCAGCCACGGGCTGTTCAGGATCACCGCGCTGGCCTCCCCCGGATGCCGTGACGCCCACAGACTCAGGGTGAGACCGCCTGTCGAGTGCCCGAGCAGTACGAGCCGTCGGCCGAGAACACCGGCCGTCTCCGCCATCGCCGCGCGCGCCGCGGCGATGTCCTCGTCGTACGTCGCGAGATCGGTGATGTAGCCCGGGGTCTGTCCCTCGCGCAGGCTCCGTCCGTACTTGCGCAGATCGAGTGCGAAGAACCGCGCGCCACGGGAGGTCCAGAACCTCGCCAACCGCTTCTGGAAGAAGTAGTCCGACCAACCGTGCACGTACAGCACGTCGACGTCATCGAGCGGGCGCGTGCGTCCGCTCAGCCGGTCCCACCAGCTCGGGGGCGCGGGAAGCGCCCGGACCAGAGTGGCCACGACCGGGCCCTCGTCATCGGCACCGAGGTCGAGCGTCAGCTGCTCGAACTCATCTCCGAGGACGTCGGGTACCCAATCGGCCATGTCGCCAGGCTAGCCGGTCGTCGGCGGATGTCGTGGCTCGCGGCCGTGTCGGTATCAGGCGATAAGGTGCTCGCGAGGGACCGTCGACGAAGCGGTCCGCAGAAGGGGAGGCATCGTGATCGGTCGGGATTGGCTCGTGTTCGACGATGCACTCCGCGATGATGATGTGCGTCCGATCTTCGACGCCGCGGTCGCCGCAGTGCACGACGGCACGGCATCCGTCGTGAAGATCAGCGGGGAGAGCATCCGTGGGTTCCGGGTGGACGGACGCATGCTCCTCGGCACGGCCGTACTGCGTTACGGTCTCGGCATGGGACCTGCGAGCACGTTCGACGCCGCACATGCCCGGGTGTTCACGGAGCGGATGCGGGCGCTCTTCGGGTGGCACGAGATCAGCTACACGCTGAAGCAGTGGGTCGAGGCACGGCTGTGCACCCCCTACTTCGTGAACAGGGGTTCGGACTGGGACGAGAAGTGGGAACGCAGAGCGGATGCCGACGTCAACGGCATCCCCGATTCGTTCTTCGACTTCGCGTGCTATGTCGCGATCGGCGAATTGAAGCACGGCCCCAGCTACGCGTCGGTGTCGGCCGATCGGATCTTCGGCTGGGTGAGCGATCTCGGCTCCGACCTGCCCGCGCGGCTGAAGAAGCACGGCACCGGAACTCTGCCACGCGAGCTGGCAGAGTTCCGCGGCGAAGGGGTGACGGCGAAGGCCAACGACGCGCTCGCGGTGATCCGCATCACTCAGAAGGACGAGAGCGAGCAGGCGTACGCACAGACACTCGACCACCTCACGCGCCTGCTCACGACGACCGAGTTCCCGCGGTCGTATGCGATCGAGTTCCGCGGTCCGACCAAGACCTATCTGCCGGTCAAGGGTCTGCCGAAGAAGGGCGCGCATCAGCTCTTCGCCGCCGCGGCCGCCTACCCCGGGCTGCATCCGGCGATCGAGGCATACGCCCGCGCCGCGATGAACGAGTTCGAGTGGTATCAGAACCTCGACGGCGAGGACTGCGCGATGCCGGGTACCTTCGCCGTGTTCGCACTGGGCCTGGCCGATGCGGCATCCGCTCCCCTCGTGCTCGACTATCTCGCACTCGTCGACGGCGAGCACCAGTCGATGCACGGGCGATTCATCGGGGCCGTCATCGATGCGCACGGGTTCACGTCCGAGGCGCTCGCGTATCTCATCGCCGCAGCCGGCAACATCCAGCATCTGCGGCACCGCACGGCCTATCCGGCGCTCGCGGCAGACCGCACCGTGCTCGAGACGCTGCTGCAGCTGCGGGCGTCGCGCGAGGGCGAGGTGCCGTCGGCGATCGCGATGCTGCGCACGAACCTGGTCGGCGACTCGACCGATGACCCCGGCTTCCGCGCGGCGCGATACGCGATCTGGGGTGAGGCCACGGAGCACGATCGAGGTGCCGGTGTGATCGCGGGTGCGCCTGCAGAACTGCGTCCGCTGTACGAGCAGATCTTCGACGACAGCCGCAGTACTGGCTGATCAGGCGTCGCGGCGGCCGGCGCTGCGGAGGACATCTGCACTGCGGAGGACCCTTGCGCCGACGTCGACCTCCGAAACGGAGATCTCCTCCGATACGCAGACCCCGGACTCAGCCAGCCGTGCTCAGCCCGCCGAGCTCAGCCGGTCCGAACCCCGTCCGCCGTCACTCGGCGCGCGAGACCCGTACCATCTCGTCGCGAGGGACGACCTTCACGCGTGCGCGCTCCTGCGGGGCACCGAGGGAGATCTCGTGCTCGTCGAGGCGGTGCCAGCCGTCGAGGTCGGTCCATTTCACGCCGCGCTCCTGCAGCAGCGCGGGGATCGCGTCCTCGGAGGGGTCCTCCGGGTGCCACCACGAGCCCTGGTCGTTGATGATGTGGCGAACCGTCTCCATCGCGTCGGACTTCGTGTGGCCGATGAGACCGACAGGTCCGCGCTTGATCCATCCGGTCGCGTAGACACCGCGAAGCTGCTCGTTGGAGTCCTTCGCGAGCACCTGCCCCTCGCGGTTCGGGATCACGCCGTGCTTCTTGTCGAAGGGCACATCGGGAAGCGGCGAGCCGAAGTAGCCGATGGCACGGTAGAGCGACTGCATCGGAACCTCGCGCAGCTCGCCGGTGCCCACCGCGCCGCCCTGCCCGTCAGGCTTCGTGCGCTCGTAGACCAGGGCGGCGACGCGGCCCTGGTCGTCGGTGCGGACCTCGACGGGGCGGGCCCAGAAGTGCAGGTGCAGACGACGGGATGCCGTGCCTCCCGCGTTGTTGACCGAATCGCGCTTGCGCCACAACTGCAGCACGCGGTCGATGACCATGACCTGCTTGTTGCTGGCGATCGCGTCCTTCGCGGCCTCGTCGTAGTCGAAGTCCTCGTCATAGACGACCATGTCGACGTCGCGCAGCTCGCCGAGCTCGCGCAGCTCGAGCGGGGTGAACTTCACCTGGGCGGGGCCGCGGCGGCCGAAGACGTGCACATCGGTGACCTGGCTCGCCTTGAGCCCTTCGTAGACGTTCTCGGGCACCTCGGTGACGAGCAGGTCCTCGGCGTGCTTCGCGAGCATGCGCGCCACGTCGAGCGCGACGTTGCCGTTGCCGAGCACGCCGACGGATGCCGCGTCCAGCGGCCATTCGCGCGGCACGTCGGGGTGGCCGTCGAACCAGCTGACGTAGTCGGCGGCACCGTAGGAGGCGACCGCGTCGATGCCCGGGATGTCCAGCGAGGTGTCGCGGATCGCGCCGGTCGCGAAGATCACGGCGTTGTAGTGCTTCTTGAGGTCGTCGAGGGTGATGTCCTCACCGAAGCGCACGTTTCCGAACAGGCGGATGTCACCACGGTCGAGCACATCGCGCAGAGCGTTGATGATGCCCTTGATGCGCGGGTGATCGGGCGCGACGCCGTAGCGGACCAGACCGTAGGGTGCGGGGAGCTGCTCGAACAGATCGATCGACACGTCGAACTTGCGCTCGGCCTTCAACAGGATGTCGGCGGCGTAGATGCCGGCGGGTCCGGCACCGACGATGGCGAGTCTGAGCTTGGTCATGAGTGTCCTTTCGTCGCACCCGTGCCCGGGTGCCGGCCGCGAAGCGGCGAGGGTCAGCTGGAGCGCTCTGCGAGCGACTCGGCGAATCGCGTGAGCGCGTCGCGCACGGTGCCCTTGGGCAGCGGAGCGAGCGCGTCGACGGCATCCCGCGTCCAGGAGAGGGCGAGATCGAGGGTCTTCTGCGTCGAGCGGTGGTCGCGCAGCTCGGCGAGCGGGCCGTCGAGGATCGCCGGATCCTCGCCGTCGGCGATGCGCGCCACACCGTCGTCGATGCGCACGGCGAGATCGGCGGATGCCGCGTCGGTCTCGGCCTTGAGAAGCAGGTACGGCATCGTCGGCACGCCCGCGCGCAGGTCGGTCCCTGGCACCTTGCCGGTGTCCTCCGGCTTGGCGGAGAGGTCGATCACGTCGTCGAGCAGCTGGAAGGCGACGCCGATCTTCTCGCCGTACACGCGCATCGGCTCTTCGTACTCGGACGGGGCGTTCGAGAAGATCACGCCGCCCTGCGTCGCCGCCGCGATGAGCGAACCCGTCTTGTCGGCGAGCACCTGGATGTAGAACTCGATCGGGTCGTCCTCGGGCTGCGCGCCGAGGGTCTCGTGCATCTGCCCCAGCACGAGCCGCTCGAACGTGTCGGTCTGCAGACGGGTCGCACGCTCACCCAGGCGCGACATCAACTGGCTGGCTCGGGAGAACAGGATGTCCCCGGTGAGGATCGCCATGTTGTTGCCCCACACGGCATGGGCCGCGGGGACCCCGCGCCGCCGGTCGGCGCCGTCCATGACGTCGTCGTGGTACAGCGAGCCGAGGTGGGTGATCTCGAGCGCCTTCGCGACATCGATCACGGCATCCGTGTTGCCGTCGCCGAGCTGGGCCGCGAGCAGCGTGAGCACAGGGCGGATGCGCTTTCCGCCGGCCTCGTAGAGGTAGCGGCTGGCCGCGTCGACGAGTGGATCGGCGACGCGCACGTCAACGGCGAGCCCGGTCTCGACGAGCTCGAGGCCGTCTTCGATCGCGCGCGCGATCCGACGAGCGGAGGGGCCGATGAAGACGCGGTCGCTGAAGCCGAGACGGCTCGCCAGTCGCGAACCCGGGGCGATGGGGCTCGAAGTCACGACCCCAGCCTACCCGGGTGCGCTCCGGCCCCGATCATGTGCACGACGGCTCCGATCATTCCGGCTTGCGGGCTCGGTGCAGGGCGACGATGCCGAACGAGAGGTTGCGGTAGGCGACATCGGTCCACCCGGCATCCCGGATCCACGCCGACAGGCGCTTCTGGTCGGGCCAGTCCCTGATCGACTCGTTGAGATAGTCGTAGGCCTCGCCGTTCGTCCCGGCGACGCGCGCGACGCGCGGCAGCACTTGGGCGTTGTAGAAGCGGTAGGCACCTCGGAAGAGCCGCCCCGGGGGCGTCGAGAACTCGTTGATGACCAGCCGTCCACCCGGCTTCGTGACGCGGAAGAGCTCGCGCAGCGCCTTCTTCGGGTCGTTCACGTTGCGCAGCGCGTACGACATCGTCACAGCGTCGAATTCGGCATCCTCGAAGGGCAGATCCGTCGCATCGGCCTGCACGAACGACAGATTGCGGATGCTGCCGTGCCGGCGCTCGCCCTCGGCGAGCATTCCCGGCGAGAAGTCGGCAGCGACCACCTGCGCACCGCTGCGCGCGAGCGAGGCCGACGACGACGCCGTGCCGGCGCCGAGGTCGAGGATCTTCTCCCCCGGCTTCGGCGCGACGGCCCGAGTGGTGGCCGCGCGCCAGAGCGCGTCGTTGCCGATCGTCATGGCCGTGTTCGTGCGGTCGTAGCCGGCGGCGACCTGGTCGAACATGCCGCTGACGCGGGCGGGGTCCTTGCCGAGATCTGCGCGATTGGGCTCTGTCGGGGTCACCCGTTCAGTCTAGGCCGGGCGGTCGAGAGCGACCTGGATGGGCGGCTACGCCGGGCGATCGAGACGCAGCTCGGCGAGGCGGTCGAGCCACACGTCGGCCGTCGCGTCGTCGAATGGCGGATGCTGCGCACGCACGGCCGCCTCGAGGTCGAGGGCGAGTGCCTCGAGGTGACGCATGACATCGGCCGGGTAGCCGTATGCGGCGCTGTGCTCGGCCCACTCGTCACGGTCGTCGACCCAGGTTCCGCGCTCACCCTCGACGCGGACGACGTCGAGGTCCATGTCGATGCCCGTGGCGAGCAGCGGGTCGTCCGACCAGCGCACCTCCCACCCCAGGTCGATGTAGATGCGCATGTCGTGGGGGTGGTCACGGTTGACGGTGAGCGCGTAGTCGTCCCGCCCTGCGGGGATCAGGGTCACGTTCGGACTTCCCGCGACGAACTCGCGCCCAGGACGGGCGCTGAGCCATCCGACCGGCTGGCCGATCCAGTCGCCCCAGGCGTCGGAGCCGAGGTACACGCACTCGTGCCGCCAGTGCGTGGATCCGTCCCACTTGCGCCACTGCATGATCATCTCGGACCCGGATGTGGGACGTGCGTCGCTCATGGAGACAGCGTAGATCGACGCGGTGCGGGCTCGGCGGGGCCGAGGCTCGCTCGATCGGCGGGCGGCGGCCCCGCCGCCGAGGCATAGGCTGGAGGGGTGAGCAGCAGGCTGGTCGTGGAGACTCGCGAGATCGACCCCGTCGAGGATCCTCTGGCATACGCCGACCCCGCCTCACCGCTCGCGTGGCTCCGGCGAGGCGACGGCGTGGTCGCGGTCGGCTCCGGCATCGTCGCGAGCATCCGGGTGCCGGCAGGTCACGGCCCGCTGCGCTCGCGGATCATCGGCGACGCGTGGCGCGACCTCACGACGGATGCCGAGATCGACGATCCGCTCGGCCTGCCCGGCACCGGCCTCATCGCCTTCGGCGCGCTCGCGTTCGACGAGGACTCCGCCGCCGACAGCGTGCTCATCGTGCCGTCCGCGGTCATCGGGCGCCACCGCGGACGCACCTGGCTCACCCGCATCCGCCGCGCCGAGACGGGCACCGGCACCCACGCAGAGGTCTCCCCGCACGAGTACGGCCCGCACTGGGCCGGAACCGTCGGCCCGGGAGCGCAGACGCCGGAGCGGTATCAGGATGCCGTGCGCGGGGCGCTGTCGCGCATCGCCGACGGCGAGCTCAGCAAGGTCGTGCTGGCCCGCGACCTCACCGGCAGCATCCCGGCCGGTTCCGACCTGCGACGCCTCGTGCGCGCGCTCTCGACCGGCTACCCCGACACCTGGGCGTTCTCGGTCGACGGTCTGATCGGCGCGAGCCCCGAGACCCTGGTGACCGTGCAGAACCGCACCGTCACCGCGCGCGTGCTCGCCGGCACGATCGGACGAGGAGCGGATGCTGACGCCGACACCGCCGCGTCCGCCGCGCTCGCCTCGAGCACCAAAGACCTCGACGAGCACCAGTATGCGGTGCAGAGCGTGCTCGCCTCACTGCGGCCACACACCCGCGCGCTCGCGGCGAGCGAGCAGCCGTTCCTGTTGAAGCTGCCGAACCTCTTCCACCTCGCGACCGACGTCGAGGGCGAGCTCGCCGAGGGCGAGTCCTCACTGGATCTCGTGGGCGCGCTGCATCCGACCGCCGCTGTCGCCGGTACGCCGACCCCCGCCGCGATCGCGGCGATCCGTGAACTGGAGCCCTTCGACCGCGGCCGCTACGCGGGACCGGTCGGCTGGATGGATGCCACCGGCAACGGCGAATGGGCGATCGCGCTGCGCTGCGCGCAGTTCACCCCCGGCGAAGAGACGATCGCCGTCACCGCTTACGCCGGCGCGGGCATCGTCGCGGGTTCCGACCCCGAGTCCGAGCTGCTCGAGACGCGCGTGAAGTTCCGTCCGCTCGTCGACGCCCTCGCCTGAGCGGCTCATCCGTCGCGGTCCGCGGTCGGCGCCGGGAGGAGCCCCGGTTCGGGAGAGACGCGCGCACTCGGGAGGGGAACTCGCGTTCGGGAGGGAGCTTCTCGCGCATTCCTCAGCCCGAACGTGAGTCTTCAGCCCGTGCGGGTGCGGCGTGACAGACCCGCGTGTGGCGAGGCCGACCCGCGTGCGGACCGTCGGCGGGGCGCCGCACTCAGCTCGCCGCGAGGCGCTTCTTCTCGGCTTCGACGTCGTAGTCCGCCGCCGGCCACTGCGGGTCGATGTCCTCGAGCGCCGCGAGCAGCAGTTCCTGCACGGCCAGCCGCGCGTACCACTTCGCGTTCGCCGGCACGACATGCCATGGGGCGATCTCGGTCGAGGTGCGCTCGAACACCGTCTGGTACGCGGCCATGTACTGGTCCCACAGCATCCGCTCGTCGACGTCGCCGGGGTTGTACTTCCAGTGCTTGTCGGGGCGCTCGAGCCGCTCCATCAAGCGCGCCTTCTGCTCATCGCGCGAGATGTGCAGCATGACCTTCACGATGCGGGTGCCGGCGGCCGCGGCATCCGCTTCGAATGCGTTGATGGCGTCGTACCGTCGCTCGATCTCTTCGGCCGGCGCGAGCGAGCGCACCCTCCCGATGAGCACGTCCTCGTAGTGCGAACGGTCGAACACCCCGATGAAACCGGGTTCCGGCAGACGCTTCGCGATGCGCCAGAGGAAGTCGTGCGATCGCTCCTCGGCGGTGGGCGCCTTGAACGCGGCGAGCGCGACGCCCTGAGGGTCGACGCCGCCGACCACGTGCCGCACGATGCCGCCCTTGCCCGCGGAGTCCATCGCCTGCAGCACGAGCAGCACCGAGTCCTGGGCCTTGCCCACGCGGCTCTCGGCGAACAGCCGCTCCTGCAACAGGTTCAGCTCGTCGAGGCCGGCCGCAAGATCACGAGCGCCGTCGGCCTTGTGCCCGTGGTAGCCGGGCTTCGATTCCGGGTCGACGTCGGCGAGGCGGAACCCCTCGGAGACCTGCAGCGTGCGAGTCCAGGCATGAGCGTTCATGCAGACATCATGCCAGTCAGCGGGCGAGCGGCACCTCGATGATCTGACGCCCGACGACCGGCGTGGTGAGCACCTGGTCCAGCGCGCTGCGCGTGGTCACCCGGTGATACTCCCAGCCGTAGGCGAGCGCGAGGTGCTCGATCTCGACCCGGTGCGGCGTGTAGAACGCGCGGTCCAGATCGGTGGGCGGGGCGGATGCCGCGACCTCGAGCCCGTCGAAGATCGTGCCGCCGCCGTCATTGCCGACGATGACCTGCATGCGCGGCGCCTGCTCGTCGGGGGGCAGCAGGAGCGCGCCGACGTCATGCAGGAACGCGAGGTCGCCGAGCAGCACCCTGGTGACTCCGTGCGCGCCCTCGGCCTGGCTCGCCGCCGCGATGCCGGTGGCGGTGGCGATCGTGCCGTCGATGCCGGCGAGCCCGCGGTTCGCGTGCACGGGGACCTTCTTGCCGCCGAGGACCCCGTCGGCGACTCTGACCAGCCGCGACGATCCGAACATGAGCCGGTCGTGCGGCCACGTGGCGCGCCAGACCGCGTCGACGAGCAGCTCTCGGTCGAGCGGCCGCCGCACGGCGTCGAGCTCGGTGCGCACGGCGTCGCGGCGCGTCGCGGGGTCGGTCGAGGCGAGGCCCTCGGCATCCGGCGCGGCCTCGCTGAGATCGACGGCGAGCGCCGCCGACGCCCCGAGCCACGCGGCGAGCCATTCCCTGTCGGCGGGACCATCCGCGACGACGACGGATGCCGCGGCACGCGTGCGTCCGTTGAGGTTCAGCTCCTCTCCCCCGCGGCGCACGGCGATCACGTCGAGGTCGGTGCGAGCCAGCAGGCGCGCCGCTTCGCGGCTGAGCGTGGGGTGTCCGAGCACGATGGCGCGTTCGATGCGCCCGCCGAGCGTCTGCTCGTTCAGCAACCGGCGGTACCCGTGCACGATCTGGCGGCCGAAGCGGGCTCCGCTCACGACCTCGGCGATGAGCGGCCAGGAGCCCCGATACGCGATCTCCTCGGCCTCGGCCCCGGCATCAGCCCCGGCGATCACGACCGTGCGCGGACCCCGTTCGATGACGACAGGTTCGGCCCGCACCGGCTGCGGTACCACCCCGGGCGCGACGACGATCCGCGGCACGGCACCCGACAGGGGCTCACGCGTGGGCAGGTTGAGGTGCACAGGCCCTGCGACTTCGGGCAGCGCTCCCTCGGCATCCGCGCCCATCGCGGTGGCGACGGCCGCCTCCGCGAGCCCCATCCACTCGCCGTCGCCTGGTACCGGCGCGTCGAGGCTGGAGCGCACGAACGTGCCGAAGAGCCCCGGCTGCGCGGTGGCCTGGTTCGCGCCGATTCCCCGCAGCTCGGGCGGACGGTCGGCGGTGAGCAGCAGCAGCGGGATGCCGGAGTGGAAGGCCTCCATCACGGCGGGAAGCAGGTTCGCGACGGCCGTGCCCGAGGTGCAGACGACGGCGGTGGGGACCCCTGTCTCGCGTGACAGCCCGAGCGCGGTGAACCCGGCGACGCGCTCATCGACGCGGACGTGCACGCGCAGCAGGTCGCGCTGGGCGAAGTGCACGGCGGCGAGCGCCAGCGACTGCGAGCGGGAACCGGGCGAGAGCACCAGATCGCGCACTCCGTGCGCGATGAGCTCGGCGATCAGCGCGGCCGCGGCGTCGGCCGCCGGCGATGACGTCACGGACGAGAGTCCGTCGGCGACCCGTCGCCTTCGTCCTCGAGCCGTGCGAGCTCCGCCTCGAGTTCGGCGATGCGGGCATCCTGCTCGCGCTTGTCGATACGGCTGAGGAAGCCGGGATCGTCGTCGGCGGGGATGAACGGCACGCTCGGCTGCTCTCCGCGACGGCGGCGTCCGAGTGCGAACCACAGGATGCCGCCGATCACCGGGATGAGGACGACGATTGCGATCCAGGCGGGCTTGGGCACGCCCCGGTGGCGCGTCGCCGGCTGCACTGCGCAGTCGACGATGCTGAACACCCAGAACACGGCGGCCAGGAAGCCTCCGACGATCAACAGTCTCGCCACCCCTTCAGTCTAGGCACGTCACGAGGACCGGGCGTCGCGTCGAGAGCGCATTGTTAGACTGCGCGGAACATGCCCGAGCTGCAGATCTCCTCCAGGCCAGGGCGCATGGTGATCGTCAGAGTCGCCCTTGCGCTCGGCCTCTCGGTGCTTCTGCTGATCGGGGCGTGGACGGACTCGCACGGCGAGAGCACGGCCCCCGGTGCCGTGTGCGTGGCCGAGGGCGTGTCGGCCGGCGCGGTGGCGCACGAGCACGGTTCCTCGGTCGTCGATGCCGCGGCATCCGACATCGGCGTGCTCGGCATGTGCGCGCTGATCGTGTTCCTGCTCGTGCTGCTGATGGTGCGGATGCTGCACGCACGCGCGCTCCTTCAGCGCGACCGCGTCGCCACGGCATCCGCCCCGCAGCGTGCCGGCCCCTCCGCTCGGATCCTCTCGCTCACCCTCGTGCAGCTGTCGGTCTCCCGGACCTGATCGGGACTCGTTCCCGCCACCGATCAGCCCACGTTTGGAGACCCCATGAAGACCTCGTTCAAGACCATCATCATCACTCTCGCCGTTCTCGTCGTCCTCGGCATCGCCGCTCTCGTCTACGCGCTCTCTCAGCGCGGGCAGCAGCCCTCGGAGAGCAGCGCCGACACCGTCGCCTCGACCTCGCATGTGATCGACGACGCCGGCCCGGAAGCCGTCACCCTCGTCGAGTTCCTCGACTTCGAGTGCGAGGCCTGCGGCGCGTTCCACCCGATCGTGGAGGACCTCCGCGAGACCTACGACGGCGAGATCACCTATGTCGTTCGCTACTTCCCGCTGCCGGGGCACAAGAACTCCATGCAGTCCGCCCTCGCTGCCGAGGCAGCGGCGCAGCAGGGGCGCTTCGAGGACATGTACAACCGCCTCTTCGAGACCCAGGCGCAGTGGGGCGAGCAGCCGCAGGAGACGCCGGAGGTGTTCCGCGCACTCGCGGAGGAGCTCGGGCTCGACATGGCGCAGTACGACGCGGCGATCGCCGATCCCGCGACGCGGGCTCGTATCGAGCAGGACCGGACCGAGGGAGCCGCGCTCGGCGTGCAGAGCACGCCCTCGTTCTTCCTCGACGGCGAACTGCTGGAGCTCACCGCGTGGGGCGACCTCGAGGCGGCGGTCGAGAAGGCCGTGAACGGCTGAGGCCCTCGCGGGCTCTCTCGCCCCGGAACTGTCTCGCTCCCGGAGCTCTCTCGCCCCGGAACGCTCTCGGTACGCTGAGCGCATGAACGAGGAGCTCACGGTCGACGAGCGCAGGGCCCGACGGCATCCAGTCCTCGTCTTCGCACGCAGGGTCCCCGCGACGCTGACGATGATCGCGCTCGTCGTCGCCGTCGGCATCGCGTTCCGGGGGCTGTGGGAGCCGTTCGAGAAGACGGAGCTCTTCGATGTCGTGGCCTACGGCCTGCCCAACCTGACGGAAGGTCGATGGTGGACGCCGTTCACCGGAACGTTCTTCGTGAATCAGCCCTGGGTATACATCTTCACGCTCTCGGCGTTCTGGGGCATGGGATACCTGGAGTGGCGGCGGGGAGCGCGCGTCGCTCTCGCGTACTACTGGATCGGGCAGCTCTTCGCGATCCTCGCCACCGCCGTCGTGCTCCTGCTGCTGAGCCAGACATCGTGGGGCTGGGCGCAGGAACAGGCGACGGCCCTCGACGTCGGAGCCTCAGGCGGGACGATGGCGTGCATCGCGGCATCCGTCGGTCTCTTCCGCCCGCCCTGGCGGGTGCGCGCCTGGCTGGTGCTGATCGGTTTCGTGTTCACGGCGATGCTGTTCTGGGGCGCGATCGCCGACCTCGAACACCTTCTCGCGGTGCTGCTGATCCTCATCGCCGACCGTACCCTGCGCATCAGACGCACCACGGTGCGCGAGCAGCGTCTCGTCGCCGTGGTGGCCCTCCTCGTGCTCGGCACGATCGAGATCATCACGGTGCTGGTGCCGACCGACGGCCCGTTCGGGCCCACCGAGCCCGGATCCGGTGGCCTGCTCGACGTGGCCATAGACGCGACCGTAATCCTCGTGATCGCCAACGGGCTGCGGCGCGGCCGACGGTGGAGCTGGGTGCTCGCGCTACTGCTCGGCATCTTCAACGTGCTCATCGCCGGTCTCGTGCTCGCTTTGATCCTCGTGATCGGAGTCATGGACCTCGAGGCCACCATCGACAGCGAGCCGGAGTTCGCGCTCGCGAGCGGGTTCCTCTGGCTGCTCATGCTCGTGTACCTGATCGTGGTGCGCAGGGCCTTCCGCGCGCGGCGCTCCACCAAGCTCGGTCGGCAGCCCGCCCCGACCGTCGATGACGTGGTCGCCGAGCTGCGCACGCACGGAGGCGGCACCCTGTCGTGGATGACGACCTGGGACGGCAACAGCTATGCCCGCACGGAGGGCGGGATCGTCGCGTATCAGCGGCGTTCAGGCGTCGCTCTCGCGCTCGCCGATCCGATCGGGCCGGCCGCGGCACGCGATGCGGCGGTCGCGGAGTTCGTGCGAACGGCGGAGGAGGCGGGGCTCGTGCCGTGCTTCTTCAGCGCGGATGCGGCGACGAGGGCGGCCGTGCCGCGCACCTGGCGCAGCCTCGTCGTGGCGGACGACACGATCGTGGACCTTCCGGGACTGTCGTTCACCGGCAAGCGCTGGAACTCGGTGCGCACCTCGCTGAACAAGGCCGGCCGCGAGGAGATGACGTTCCGCCTCTCGCATCTCAAGGCGGAGTCGTGGGGAGTGCAGCAGCAGGTCCGGGCGATCTCCGAGGCGTGGGTGGGCGACAAGGATCTGCCCGAGATGCGCTTCACCCTCGGCACGCTCGACGAGGCCGAGGCTCCCGAAGTCCGTCTCGCGCTCGCCCTCGCGCCGAACGGCGATGTCGACGGCTTCCTGTCGTGGCTTCCCGTGTACGGGGAAGCCGGCGAGGTCCGGGGGTGGACGCTGGATCTCATGCGTCGTCGTGAGGGCGGCTTCGGTCCCGTCATGGAGTACCTGATCGGATCATCCGCACGGCAGTTCGCCGAGGAGGGCGCCCGGATCATGTCGCTCTCCGGCGCGCCGCTGGCGCACGACTACCCGCCGGATGCCGGCCTCATCGCCGTGCTGAGCGAACGGCTGGCCGAGGCGCTCGAACCGGTCTACGGGTTCCGCTCGCTGCACCGGTTCAAGGAGAAGTTCCATCCGCGCTACGAGACCATGTACCTGCTCTATCGCGATGAGAGCGACCTGCCGGCCATCGGGCGGGCCCTCACCCGCGCGTTCCTGCCCGATGCGACGCTGCGGCAGTTCGCCGGTGCCGGTATCGAGCTGGTCCGGGGAGGAAAGGACTGAGGCGGCTCAGGCCGGTCCGGCGACCGGGACGTTCACCAGGCTCGCGAGATGGCGGCGCATGAAGGCGACGACGCTGATCTCCTCCGGCTCCAGCATCCACTGCAGTTGGATGCCGTCCCACGCGGCGAGCGTCGACATCGCGGCGTAGCGCGCATCCACGCCAGGGCGCAGCAGGCCGGCTTCCTCCATCTCGGCGAACGCCTCGGCGAATTGCCGGCGCAGGCGTCGGTAGCGGTCGCGGAAGTAGTCGCCGCCCGGATGCCGCGGGGTCGTGGACTCCGCGAACAGGATCATGTACAGGCTGATGAAGCCCGGGATGGTGTCATTCACCGCAGCGATGCGGAGGATGACCTCGGGCACGTCCTCCGGCTGGCCGGTGCCCTCGGCGACGATGCTGTCGGTCACGACATCGCGATGATCGAGGACCGCGTGCAGCAGGTCCTCTTTCTTGGGGAAGTAGTAGAAGATCTGGGCGGAGGACAGCCCTGCGCGCACGGCGATCTGCTGCGTCGAGCCGCTGTTGTAGCCGTTCTCGGCGAACTCGGCGATCGCCGCCTCGATGATCCGCTGGCGGGTCTCCGTGGACTTCGCGTATGGCCCGCGGGGGCGCTTGCGCGGTTGCACGGACGTCGAGTCCGACACGTCGCTGCGCGTCATCGTGTGCTCCCCCTTCCGGCGCGTCGACGGATCTCGGCGCCGGCGTCACCGACCAGCCTATGCGGTCGCCGTCGACGATTCAGTCTCCGCGGGGCGGCTTGCGGAGCTTCTTCACATCGGTGCGACGCTGCTTGGTCTGCAGCCGCCGCTCCTGGGAGCCGCGGGTCGGCTTCGTGGCCCGCCTCGTCGGGGCGGGCGGCCGCAGGGCGTCGGCGATGAGGGCGGTGAGCCGATCCCTCGCCGCTTCACGGTTGCGTAACTGGGCGCGCTGCTCGGATGCCGCGACCGTGAGGACTCCCCCGACGAGCCGGTTGTGCAGCTTCTGCAGCAGCCGCTCGCGCTGGGCCGGTGTGAGTGCGTTCGAGTGCGCGGCGTCCCACACCAGTTCGGCCCGGGAATCCGTCGTGTTCACGCCCTGCCCTCCAGGCCCCGACGACCGGGAGAACCGCCACGACAGCTCGGATTCCGGAATCGTCAGGCGCGACGAGATCCGGAGACCTGGGCGTGGTGTGGCGGGCATTCGTCCATCTTCGCGTGTCCGACCGGGGGTTCACACGCCCGGTGCACCATCGGAACTCCGGAGAGAAGGGCTCGGTAGCACGGAACCGAGCCCTTCTGCCCGGTCTCCCCGCCATTTCTCCGGAGTTCCGACGCTGGCCGCACTCAGACCGCGGCGTCGACCGGGTCCGGCCGTGAGTCAGCCCGCTCGGCCGGCACCGCTTTCGCCGTGTTCGCGATGTGCGCCCGTGCCACGACGACCGCGGCGACGATCATCAGCACGACCCCGAGCCAGTACGGCGCGGCGTGGCTGATTCCGGCGTAGAGGGCGGCGGCGATGAGGGGTGCGACCGTGCTCATCGCGGCGTTGAGCGACTGCGTCGCCCCTCCGAGCCAGCCCTGCTCGTCGTCGCCGACGGCGTTCGACATCGCGCCGTCCATCGCCGCCTGCGACGCCCCCTGACCGGCGGCGAGCAGCAGCGCGCCGACGATGAACACCCACGGCTGCGCGAACAGCGATGCCACGATCGCGAGGCCGGCGAGGCCGATCGCCTGCGCGGCGATGGCGCTCACGATGACACCGCGCTCGCCCATGCGCGGAAGGAGGATGCCGAGCAGCACGCCTTGGATCACGATGTCGATGATGCCGACGCCCGCGGTGAGCAGTCCGACCTGGGTCGGTCCCCAGTGGATCGTGTCGAGTGCGAGCACGCTGAAGTTGTTCACGAAGAACCCGAACGGCAGGGCGAGGATGCCGAAGGCGATCATGAGCCCCCGGAGTTCCTTGCGGCCGAACGCGTCTTTGAAGACTGCGAAGGGCTGCACGTCCTTCGCGGAGATCCTGCTGATCCGGTTCTCGGGCTTCAGGCTCTCGGGCAGCAGGAAGATGCTGAGGATCGCGATGGTGAGGGCGACGGCGGCGGTGAGGAAGACCGGCAGCCGCAGGTCGATCGCGGCGAGCAGCCCGCCGACGGCCGGACCGATCATCATCCCGATGCCGGAGAGCGCACCGAGCAGGCCGAAGCGCTGCGCGCGCTTCTCGGGCGGGGTGATGTCGGCGAGGTAGGCGAACAGCGCGGG
This sequence comes from Microbacterium sp. ZW T5_45, assembly GCF_044987415.1. Taxonomy (NCBI): domain Bacteria; kingdom Bacillati; phylum Actinomycetota; class Actinomycetes; order Micrococcales; family Microbacteriaceae; genus Microbacterium; species Microbacterium sp. ZW T5_45. The sequence continues at coordinate 59,489 of NZ_JBJDRJ010000025.1, forward strand.
CATGTCTCCGGCGGTCAGGCCCTGGATGACACGGGCGAGGACGAGCACCCAGAGCGCTCCCCCGACGCCGAAGAGCGTCATGGAGAAGGCGGCGCCGAAAGCAGCGGCGATGATCACGGGGCGGCGTCCGAAGCGATCGGACAGACGGCCGAGGAAGGGAGCGACGAGGAAGGCGCACAGGCCGTTGATCGCCTCGAGCACGCCGACCCAGATGGCGAGGTCCTTCTCGTTCGAGACGTACTCGAGGACGACGAACGGCAGCACCGGAAGGACGACGGTCATCCCGATGACGGTCAGCATCGTCAGGACGACGAGCATGACCCAGGCGCGGTTGCCGACGCGCGATGAAGAGTTGAGTGAAGTCATACCGAAAGTGTACCTATACCAGTTTTAGTGTCAATACAGTTTTGTAACCAGTCCGGGATAACATGAGGGCATGACGAACGCCGAGCCGATGGGTCGCCGCGAGCGCAAGAAGGCCGCGACGCGGAAGAACATCTCCGATGTCGCGACGAAGATGTTCCTCGAACGAGGCTTCGACAACGTCAGCATCCGCGAGGTCGCCGATGCCGCCGACGTCTCCCCCACGACGGTCTTCGCGCATTTCCCGCAGAAGGAGGCTCTCGTCTTCGACGAGGACGACGAGCAGCGCGACCGACTCGTCGGAGCCGTCCGCGAGCGACCGGCGGGATCGACCATCAACCGCGCCATCCACGACTTCTACGAGCGGGAGATCGGGGTGAACCTCGATGAACATGGCGAGGACGTGGCGCGGACGTTCCTGCGTTTCCTCAACGAGACGCCGGCGCTTCGCGAGTACGCGGCGAAGATGTGGCTGCGCCATGAGGATGCTCTCGCCGAGGCGATCGCCGAAGAGCTCTCACTCGATGAGCCGACGGCCGAGATCCGCGTCTACGCGCGATTCGTACTGCAGCTCCAGTTGCTCGTCACCGACAGCGACGACCAGCTGCGCACACTCGAGGCGGGCTTCACCGTGCTCGAGAACGGGTGGGCGCAGGTCGAGGCGAAGCTCGGCGGCTAGTTGTGATGTCCAGGGACGTTGTTGCGTGAATCGCGGTTGATCTGTCGATGAGTGAAGGCCTCCCGTTATGGAGTGGAGCTGTCTAGGAACCGCTTCTCACAACAGGAGGCCTTCGTGTCC